>JAAVIE010000014.1 GCA_014799325.1 Oscillospiraceae bacterium | reverse complement strand
GGCGCTTGCGCCATGGAGCTTCATTTTCGGAATTTTGAAATTCTTTTAAATCAGTAAATTACCGCCAACTTTCCTTAAGAGAGGGTCACCACTCGCACCACTTTCCCGAAAAGCGGATCACCACCCGCACACCTTTCCTAACAAAACCATAAATCAGATAATTTTGTTACATACATTTTGTAGGAATACACAAAAATTACCAAAATTGTTAAAAAGTATTGTAAAAATTATTCATTTATGGTATATTATAGACATAGGGAAGTTACAAACAAATCCCCCTAAAAATAATACCCTTTCTGTAAAGGAGGAAAGAAATATGAAATTACAGATGACAGCCAAGAAAATGCAGATTCCTCAAACCTTTACCGACTATGCGGAGAAAAAGCTCACAAAGCTTGACCGCTTTTTCGGCGACGAAGCCGATGCAAGGGTGACCGTTTCAGCCTTCAAGGACGATATTATCGTGGAGGTAACGGTAAAATATGAAAGTCTGATTTTCCGCGCAGAGCAAAGGGCAAAAGACAAGGACGACGCTCTCGACGCTTGCATAGATAAGATAATCCGTCAGATAAGAAAGAACAAGACCAAGGTGGAAAAGCGGCTCAAATCCGGCGCTTTCACTCCCCAGGACGAGGGAGAGCCGGTGGAGGATCAGTCCCAGTACACCGTTGTGAAGCACAAGGAGTTCCACCTGCGTCCTATGAACATTGACGAAGCCATTTTGCAGATGAATATGCTGGGTCATAACTTCTTTATGTTCAAGAACGGCGATACGGGCGAGGTAAATGTAGTTTATAAGCGCGACGACGGCAATTATGCGGTGCTGGAGCCGAGTAAGGAATAAAAATTTTGGGGCTGCGGAATTGCAGCCCTTGTTTTTATATCAAGTTTTTTGAGAGAACCAAAATTGACACAATCTTCCTGAGGGAATCCGTATCAGCACAACATATTTGAGAGAACCAAAATTGACACAACCTTCCTGAAAGAATCCAAATCAGCACAACATATTTGAGAGAACCAAAAAACTGCACCCATTTCCTAAAACAACCAAAAAAGAACCAAGCCAAAAGCTCGGTTCTTTTTGATATAGGAGAAAAAACAATGAAAAAAGTTTTTAACTCTGATTTGAATATCAGCCCTCAGTAGGCGGTGTTACAGTTTCGCCTGCCGCATTCTGCTTCATAAGCTTGCGGTACTCGTCAAGATAAACTTCAAGAGCGTCGAAGTTAGCTTCAACAAGCTGTGTAAAGCTGAAATCGCCGAATACAGGACCGTCTACCAGAGGAGTTTCGCCTTCACGGAGGATCTTGCCTACGTCGTCGTTGAATCCGTAGCCGTTATCAAACAGCATTGTGAATCTGCCGGTGGTACTCTTCATATCCATCCAGAGGTCGTATACGTCGGAATCCCATACAAGCTTGAACTTCTCTTCACGGGGAGTGCCGCAAACGGGGCATTCGGTAACATCTTTTTCTTCATCGGTGTAAATGTGTCTGCCCTTGCTGTCGCCGTTTTCGGTGTCGCCGCATTCCAGGTTGGTGCATTTAGCCTTATAAGCGGGTGAATCATCCAAAGCGTTGTCCTTAGCCTTGGCAATGTTTTCGGGATCTACCTCTTCTTCGCGGAGGAAGTTGATCCAGTCAACTGCGCCCTTTACATTGGGAGCGCCGGAGGGAACGAGGTAACCGAAGGTATCAATGCCGCAGTAATATGTATCGGACTGATCATCTCTGGGGAAGGGAACGAATCTCATTTCTTCGTCAATGCCCTTATTGTAGAGAGATTCCTTAGCTGCGCCGTAGGTCCAGGAAGGATCCATTCCTAAGAACAGCAGGTTTCCGTCAACAAATGCTGCGTCGGGAGCTTCATAGCCGTTGGAGTGGCCTGTTTCCTGGTTCTGCGCTTCGGTAACGCCGATAAGTCCGTCCTTGTGGAGCCTTTCAAGCCACTGCATGCAGCGTGCAATATCCTGATCCTTCAGATTATTGACAATATCGTTATCGGTAACGTCAATGGTCTTTTTGCCTGTGGTAAGAATGAATGACTGACCGCCTACTCCGTTGTAGCCGATGTGGTTGGAGTCCTTGTTGCACCAGTCCTTGAGCATCTGCTCAAAGGTGCTCCATGTCCACTTGTTTTCCTTCAGCAGATCCATAGGATCTTCAAGGTTTGCTTCCCTTATTGTAAGAGCGTTGTAGTTGATAGCAAAGTTGGTCTTTGTCTGATAGGGGAAGTAATAATACTTGCTGTTGTACTTGAACTGATCTGCAAGGGGCTTCATATCCTTCCACAGATCGCTGTCGATGTCTATGTAGCTGTCAAGAGGGGTGTAAATATTGTAGCTCATTCCGTGAGGGAAGCTTCTCCACTCATAGCGTACAAGGTCGGGAGAAGAGCCTGAGGTAACAAGAGTACCCATCTGAGGGAAATATTCCAAGCTGGTGGAGCAGAGTTTTACTTCGATAGTACCGCCGTACTTGGTCTCAAACTTTGTCAGGTTTTCCTCGCTGGAAGTTTCAAAGTCGGTTTCATAGGTAAAATATACCAGATGACCTGTGGGAGCTTCTTCGTCGATCGGGGGCGCTGTTCCTTCCTCAAGGGGAGCGTCTAAATCGCCCTGAGTACTGTTATCTCCGCCGCCGTTGCCGCCATCGTCCTGTGTACAAGCGGCAAGGCTCAATGTCATCGCGCTTGTCAGACCGATAGCAAGGATCTTTTTTAAGGTGTTATTCATTTTATCCTCCTTATAGTATTCGATAGTATGGGATTCGCCGCATTTTCGCTATGATAAAGGAAAAAACGGAAAATACATTATATAATGCTTTGAGTTCAAAAAGCGGCTTTATTGTCAGGCTCTTGAGAACGTCAGGCAGACAGGCCGCCTTGTGCAATCGTTTACATTACATTATCAGTATAACAAAATTTTATATTTAATTCAACATACATTTCAGCGAAAATAACGCAAAATATTTGTTGAATATAGACAAAAAACTAAACCGAGATTTGAAAAATCTACTGTGATTTGGACAAAATTGGCGCTGATTTGGTGTTCTCTCAAAGCAGTTGTGCTGTTTTATAGTTCTCTCAGGAAGGCTGTGCGGGTGGAAGCCCGCTTTTATTTTGGAGGTGTTGTGCCGATTTGGTTCTATCGGTAAATTACCGCCCAATTTCTTGAGAGAACCAAATCAGCACAGCTTCTCTAAAAGAACCCCAATTTAGTACTTGCCAACAACAAAATAATATGCTATACTAACCCATATAAACACAAGCAAACAAAAGAGGAGAAAACCATTGCGTATATGCGTATAGTAATGCTTATAGAAAACACCGCCGTTTCCTCAAAGCTCTTGGTGGAGCATGGAATGTCACTGTACATCGAAGCAAACGGCAAGGTGTGCGTATTCGGCGCGGGGGCAAGCTCGAAGCTCATCAACAACGCCAAAAGAATGAATCTTTCTCTGGAAAATGTCAGCGCTGTGGTGATACCCCACAATCACCTGGCTTTCAGCGGCGGCATAGACCACCTTCTGCAGATCAATCCCGATGCCAAGGTGTTTGCCCTTAGCTCGGCGGAATGCCGTCCTGTAAGGAAAAAAGGACCTTTTTATTCGCCTATGGGCAATCTTACCGAAAAGATAAAAAAGTACAGGGATAATTTTGTGCTGTTCAGAAGCTTTCAGCAGGTCTTTGAGGGATTTTTCCTTTTAAAGGACGAAATAAGGGACGAGAGCTTTTACGTTACCGACAAAAACTGGAAGATCCACAGCGGAAACGGCTATATCCCTGAAGTAATGGAGCATGAGTGCTTCGGCGCCCTTTTCCCCTACGGCGACAGAAGAAGGGGCTGTATAATTTTAGGCGGCTGCGCCCACTGTGGTCTGCCCAATATGATAAGGACTGTAAAAAAGAATTGGGGCGATATCCCCATTATCTCCATAGTGACAGGGCTGCACCTTATGGACGAGAATCCCAAAAAGCTCACAGTTGACCCCGATTTTCTGAAAAGGACGGCGGAGGCGGTAAAGGACGAAAATGTGGGAGCGATCTACACCTGCCACTGCACAGGAATAAAGGGCTATGAGGAGCTTAAGACTTATTTCGGCACCCAGCTGCAGTATTTACAGACAGGGGAGGAATTGAGCTTCTGAGAGAGGCTGCGGATCCCATAATTGATTCCTGTTATTCGGATAAAGACATTGACGGGGAATTTTGGGCACGCTTTTGTGATGTGAAAAATAATTACCGCACAAAATATGAAAAACTTTTGAAAAAGAAAGGCAATTAAAAGTGAATATACTTATTTTAGGCTGCACCCGTGTAGGTGCAGAGCTGGCGAGGACCCTCTGTGACAAGGGGCATGACGTTTCTATCATGGACAGGCGGAAAGATGCTTTGGATAATTTAGAGGAGAGCTTTACCGGGCTTACCTTTAAGGGAGTTCCCATTGACAATGACGACCTGCAGACAGCGGGAATAGAAGCCTGCGACGTGGTATGCGCCGTTACAGATGACGACAATGTGAATATTATGGTGGCGCAGATCGCAAAAGAGGTATACAAAGTTCCCAAAGTCCTGGCGGCTATTGAGGACGTGGAAAAAGAGGACATGTATCAAAGATACGGTCTTAATTCTATCTGCCCTACAAGGCTCACCCTTGACGCCATTTTATCCGCCATTGACGAGTACGAGGGGCAGTCATGGCTCCAATTCGGGAACCACAGGGTGAAATTTTACTCTATACCTATCCCCAAGGAGCTTATCGGCACAAAATGTGTTGAGATAGATTATGAGGAAAACGAAATTCTGTATGCCATTATAAGAGACGGCGGAAATTTCGTTCTGGTGAACAATTCCAATATTCTGTTAAAGGAGGGCGACACGCTTATATTCTCCAAGCTGGTGGACTGATAAGCGGCAATTACTATGAGAGCAATAATTGTAGGCGGCGGCAAGGTAGGCTATTACCTTGCAAAGACCCTTTTGGAAAGAAACTATGACATATCTATTATTGAAGTGAAAAAGGATACATGCAGATATTTTGCCAATACTCTTGACGTTACTGTGGTAAACGGCGACGGCTCAACGGCGGGGGCGTTGAAAAAAGCGGGGGCGGACAAGTGCGACTCCATAATCGCAGTAACGGGGGCAGACGAGGTGAACCTCATAATCTGCCAAATGGCAAAAAGGCTTTTTCAGGCGAAAAAGACCATTGCAAAGGTCAACAACCCCAAAAATGTTGACACTATCAAGGCTTTGGGGGTGGATATCGCCATTTCGGGCACCGAAAACATTATCAGGCAAATGGAGCGCGAGGTGGACAACAGCCGTATCAAGGAGCTGATGCCAATTAACAGCAAGGCGGCGGTGTTTGAGGTTATTTTGCCCGAGAATTATGCTTATGACGGCAAGGTCATTGCGGATATCAAGCTGCCTGACGGGTGCAATATTATTTGTATTACAAGGGGTGAGGATTTCCTTATTCCCCGCGGCGGTACTAAGCTTTTGAGTAATGATGTGCTGCTGATCGTTTCTTATGTTTCGGCGGCTAATGAAGTGCGACGGATGCTAAAACTGAAGAAATAATACAACTTTCTTGATAGTACGAATTTCAAAAATTTGAAATTCTTTTTAAATCAGTAAATTACCGCCATCTTTCCTAAGAGCGGGTCTTTACTCGCACAACTTCCCTGAAAGAACCATAAATCAGCACTACTTCTTAAAATACATTGACAAATCAAGCTGCTCATGCTAAAATAAAAGCATGAACAATTTCTTTAAGCAAAAGGAGAACTGCTATGTATAGCGTAAGCAATCTGTCCAACAGCTCATCACTTTTACAAAACGTATACACAAAACCTGCAAGCTCACGTTCTTTCAAAGAATATTCGGACGCTTTAGTCAAAAACATATACGCCCCCACAGCAGAATCGCGCTATTCTGCGCAGTTCGGTAATATCACCCCGGAAAACTTTTATGACGCTCTTGCCGATCAAGCCGCTTCAATTCCGTCAAAAGACGATTTTAAGGATATGTATGTAAGGGCAAGCGCCAACAAGCTCCGCACATCGGCATCTGACGAAGCGCTATTAAGATCGGGGCAACTATCCTATTTGGACTTTTCCTACAGTCACTCGTCAAAAAAGGATCGGGCAGCGCAAGCCCGTAATTGTATCCTTGTTCCTATCGGAGCAGGCGAATTTCCGCAGTTTATGGAGAAAGTAAGGCAGGATCTGGCAGAGGGTCTTACCTTGACCGATTCTTTGCAAAACAGGATCGACGAGTACAAGGAGAAAAACAATACACAAGGTATAGCTAACAGCAATGCGGATCTGTTTTATATTGATACCGAAAGCGGAGATGTTGTGGCTGTATATCAAAAAGCCAGAGTTACCAACACCAATGATCATGATGCACATTTTACCGATGAGGACGCAGGGCTGGAATTGGCTGACGATCTTGCTACTTTTTTAAGATATGCCGCCTTTGGTTCTGAGGACGACGATCCGGAGAAGGTCGAGCAGCTTATGTCATTTTTAAGCCGCAAACAGGCTTATGCCAACTATGACAGATTCATATTCGACGAAGATGAGGATATAAGTGTTGATAATGCAGGTATGGCAAGGCAGATCATGGCAGCGCTGACAGCCGCAGGGGTTCTGAAAGATGAGAAAGAAGATGAAGAGGAGAAAGCGGTAGACGGGCTTATGGAGGCTATCCGCGTTCATCAGGAAGAGCTGAGAGAAAACAAGATCGACATAGAAGAAAGCGAAAAAGCCATTGCCGAAATTCGGGAAATGCTCAACAAAAGAGTAATGAGCTGAAAGGACAAATAAGCTATGAATATAACTTCGACAGTATCATATAAAAATCTTTACGCCCCCACCAAGGGCACATCAGGTACTGTAAAAAATCCTGCATCAACCTCTTTTTTGGATAATATATACACTCAGCCGAAATCGGGCTCTTATGGTAAAGTATCGAATCCTATGGGAGATATTGATCTGTACAGTGAATTGCAGGCAAGGGCAGTAGCTTCTCCCGAAACTATCGCAGAGCAAAAGAAAAAGTTTGCCGATATGTATGTTCCTGCTGCTACAGCAAGAAAATATTACGATCCGTCACTTTTTGGATTTGATGAAACTAAATCATATTATGAAAGCGACGAATGGAAAGCCTTCGAGTTAGAAATAGCAGGTGAGCGCAAAGCGAACAGAGCCGGCTGTATGCTCGTTCAGTTGGGAGCAGGTGAATTGCCGAAATTTATGGACTTTATTATGGATTCCTTAAAAAGCGGAATATCCTTTGAGCAAGCGCTGCAAAATCATTATGACAGTCTGCCGCAGATATATGGTGGTGGTTTGTTAAGGGGCAATAATGACTGGTTCTTGGTGAACCCTTCAAATGGCGATGTAATGAGCGTGAGCATGGGAGGGCGTGAGTATACCGGATGGACTGAAAAAGAACTAATCTCCGACAGGGAAGCAGCCTATGAGTTGGCAGATGACCTTAATACCTTTTTAAGATATGCTGTATTTTCTCAAAACGATGACGATCCCGAAAGAGTAAGTGAGCTGATCTCATATATCAAAAACAAGCAGGCGTATGCAAATTTTGACCGTTTTTTAGCAGATGATGAAAAGGGCGTTTCCGAGACCATACTGCAAAATCTTATTGATGCAGGTGTTCTGAAAGGCGATGACGAAGACGAGGACGAGGAAGAAGAGAAAGCTGTTGACGGGCTTATGGAGGCTATCCGCGTTCATCAGGAAGAACTGAGAGAAAACAAGATCGACATAGAAGAAAGCCAAAAAGCCGTTGCCGAGCTTCGGGAGATGCTTGACAGTAGAGTGAGGGCGTAAAATATTTTAGAAAACGGAATTTATTTCTTTGTTTCTGAAAGTGGCCTTATACAGCTAATACGGCTGTATAATTAGTGTAGTTTTATGTTGTGATTAAAAAGTGCGCTTTATGTTGTGCTTAAACATTCGCTCCCCCGCTTGGCGGGGGAGCGTTTATTAGTACGTCTTTTCTTAACGGTAACGAGTCATTTTTTATGTGGTGATATTAGAAATTTGGTTTTTGTGTTGTGTAGAGTATTTCGTTTTTTCTCTATCAAACATTTGCTGATTTTTACGCCGGGAATTTCGCTGTCTGCGGACAGCGACCAAAGGGGCGCCGCCCTTTGGAAACCTGCCACCCTTTGGAAAAGGGTGGACGGAAACTTTAAGCTAAGCATTTTTTCACAAGCAGCTTCTTTACTGCCTTATATTTATATATTTTGCCGAAAATTCCCCCAAAAAATCGTCAACATTCACTATATTCCCCCCAAATCAACATTTTACAAATTCCCCACTTGATATTTTTTAACTTTTTTGGTATAATTTTAGTTGTATACTGCGGCTGTAAACGAAAAAGGCAAAGCAACACAACAAAAGCCGACACGTTAATTGACGCACAGGCGCTCCATCAGATCAGGCAGATCAGACGGAATTGCTCAAAAAATAAAAAATGCACATTGAAGGCAGGAAAGGATAGCTATGACATCTCCCTACACATCAGAGGAAATAATCAAGCAAATGAAGGGGATATTGGAGTTTGATTTTCGGACTTCCCCCAAAGAAGCTACCAACAAGCAGATCTACAAGGCAATATCCAAGATCGTGGTTCATCACCTTAAAGAAAAACGTCATTCTTTTATGACAAAATGTAATTCCCAAGGCAAAAAGCAGGTTTATTACATCTCCATGGAATTCTTAATGGGACGTTCCCTTAAGACCAACCTTTACAACCTCGGCATGAACGAAGAAGTTGAAAAGGCTGTCAAGGAGACCTTCGGCGTTAAAATGGACAGCATTTATGACGAAGAGCCCGACGCAGGACTTGGCAACGGCGGTCTGGGTCGTTTGGCTGCCTGCTATATGGACGGTCTTGCCACTTGCGCATTGCCTGCAACAGGATATTCCATTCTCTATGAGTACGGTATATTCAAGCAGAAGATCATGGAGGGCTGGCAGACCGAGCTTCCCGACGACTGGCTGCCCGGCGGCGAGGTATGGCTTGCTCCTGTGCCCGATCAGGCTATCCAGGTGCATTTTGACGGATATATCCAGGAAAGCTGGGCTGACGACTATCATTCCGTTAACCATGTAAATTATACTACGGTAAATGCCGTTCCTTACGATATGTATGTCAGCGGCTATGACAGCGAGGGTGTTTCCAAGCTCCGTCTGTGGAGCGCAGAGGGTATGAGCTTTGATATGAGCGCCTTCAATATGGGTAACTATGACGCTGCTTTGGGCGCAAGCAACATTGCTCACTCCATTACCAAGGTACTCTATCCTAACGATAACCACCTTGAGGGAAAGGCGCTCCGTCTCCGTCAGCAGTATTTCATGTGCGCAGCATCTATTGGCGATATCGTTATGCGCCATATGAACATTTACGGAACTCTTGACAATCTTCACGAAAAGGTTGCTATCCACGTTAACGATACGCACCCCACCCTTGCTATTCCCGAGCTTATGAGAATTATGCTTGACGAGTGCGGTTACAGCTGGGCAAAGGCATGGCACATCGTAACCAACACCTTTGCTTACACCAACCATACCGTAATGGCTGAAGCTTTGGAGAAGTGGGACGAAAATATGCTCCGCAACATTCTCCCCCGTATCTACACAATTATCTGCGAGATCAACCGCCGCTACTGCGAGGGTCTGCGCAACCGTCTGGGCGACGAGAGCCGCGTAGCAAGAATGTCCATTGTCAGCAACAATCAGATCAAAATGGCTAACCTTTGTACAGACGCATGCCACTCTGTAAACGGCGTTTCCAAGCTCCACAGCGATATCATCAAGGAAAGCGTTTTCAAGGACGAATATTTTNACAAGCCCGTTAAGTTTAAGAATGTTACCAACGGTATTGCATACAGAAGGTGGCTTTTGCAGTCCAACAAGGGNCTTACCGATCTGTTAAGCGAGTGCATCGGCGANGGCTTCAAGAAGAACGCCGCNGAATTGAGCCGCTTCACAATGTTCAAGGACGACGAGAGCGTTCTTAAGAGATTGGCACAGATCAAGCGCGATAACAAGGTTTCNTTCTGCAATTACGTTGAAAAGACCACAGGCAGAAAGCTGAACCCCGACAGCATTTTTGACGTACAGGTTAAGCGTTTGCATGAGTACAAGCGCCAGCAGCTCAATGTGCTGAATATCCTCAACGATTACAACTATCTCCTTGACAATCCCGACGCGGACTTTGTTCCCAAGACTTATATTTTCGCTTCCAAGGCCGCTCCCGGCTATTATATGGCTAAGCAGATAATCAAGCTTATCTGGTGCTTGGGCGAGGAGATCAGACAGAACCCCAAGATCAGCGACAAGCTCAGTGTTGTATTCCTTGAGGATTACCGTGTAACCCTTTCCGAAATTCTCATGCCTGCCAGCGAAATTTCCGAGCAGATTTCCCTTGCGGGAACCGAAGCTTCGGGAACGGGCAACATGAAGCTTATGCTTAACGGCGCAATCACCATGGGAACCTATGACGGAGCAAATGTTGAGATCTGCGAGCAGGTCGGCAGAGATAACATCTTTATCTTCGGTATGAACGCAGACGAGGTAAATATTGCCAAGTCCAACGGCTACCGCCCCGAAAATATCTGCAACGGCGACGGACGCATTTCCGGAGCTATAAACAGAATGTACGGCGGCATCAACGGCGCTAAGTTTGACGAGGTCGCAAATTCCCTCAAATTCACCGACCAGTATATGGCATTTGCAGACTTTGACAGCTACCGCAATGCACAGCTGGCAGCCTCCGAAAAGTACAAGGACGTTATTGGCTGGAACAAGATGTCCCTTATGAACATCGCAGGCGCAGGAGTATTCTCCGCAGACCGTGCTGTTATGGACTATGCAAGAGAGATCTGGAATCTGCTCTGATAATTGTAAATATATGTTTTATACACACCGCATAAGGTTTTGGCTTTGTGCGGTGATGTTTTAAAAGGCGGTATTTCTTATGAAAAAATTCAGTCTGATATACGCCATCTCCTTCCTCCCATACCTCGCCCATGAAGTATGCAGCTTTTTGAACAACAACACCGACAAGCTCCAAAATTCTTTGGGAACCCTCGTTTCCGTACTTCTCTTTTCAATGATCCCCGCTGTTATCTATCAGCTGATATATATTATATGGCTTGGCAGAAAGGACAAGGTTTCGGTAATAAAAAGCATTGGCAGGTTTTTCCTTTACTTTCTCCTCAGCAAAAGCATTACCATAATAATTAGCTATATTAGCATTTATTCCAACGGCTTTGTTGAGGAAGATTTTCTCGATGTATATTACGGAGCCGAGGCTTTGAGCTGTTTCAGCAAATCAGTTGATTTTTATCCGACACAATTTATTTTTCTTACCTTTCTTTACTGCTTTGCATATTTTTTCATCAACCGACTCCACCAACAATGGATCGACCACATTACCAAGGAGTACGAAGAGCTTACAAGCGATGACGACACAGACGAGTAACTTTTTTAAAATACCGACCCTGCATAATGCTGCATATTTTTTGAGAAAAGCAGCAAAAAACTAATTCCTTTAAGGAGCAAAAAATATGAGTACACCAATATATGATAGCTTCGACCCCTACTACAAATCCCCCTTCGGCGCAGTAGAAAGAGAAACCGATATTAACTTTAAAGTAGTTGTTCCCATAGAATACAACTACGCCGAATGTATCCTTGTAATGTTCCGCCCCGGCTTCAAGGAAAGGTTTACCATTCTTTCCTGCGACATCACACAGGAGATAAAGGGCAAAAAATACCGTGTTTATGAGGGCACATACACCCCTCAGCATTCGGGACTTCACCAATACTATTTCTTCCTTGCCAATGAAAACGACCGCCGCTACATAAAGCGCAACGGTGCGTCTTTAGGCGGCTTTGACGACGGCGAATTATTCCAGCTCACCGTGTACGATGAGGGAACTACCACCCCGGACTGGCTGAAAGGCGGCATTATGTATCAGATCTTCCCCGACCGTTTCGCCGCTTATGACGCTGATCCCGACACTGCACCCCAGATGCCCTCAGACAGGCAGTATCACACCAACTGGAGCGATATGCCCGTATGGCAGCCCAATGAGCAGGGNGTNATNACCAACTCGGANTATTTCGGAGGAAATTTNAAGGGAATACAGTCAAAGCTGCCCTATCTGAAAAGCATGGGCGTGAGCTGCCTCTATCTCAATCCCATTTTTGAATCCCACGAAAACCACCGTTACAGCACCGCCTGCTACGAGAGGATAGACCCCGTTATGGGAACAGAAAAGGACTTCCGCGAGCTGTGCCAAGCTGCGGAGGAACTTGGTATCAGGATCATTTTGGACGGCGTGTTCAGCCATACCGGCGCGGATTCCGTCTACTTTAACAAAACCGGCAGATACGGCGAACACAAGGGCGCCTTCCGCGACCCCGAAAGCCCTTACCGCGACTGGTACAGCTTTATAAAATACCCCGATATTTACGAAAGCTGGTGGGGCTTCACTAATCTGCCCAACGTCAACGAAAATGATCCCTCCTACACACAGTACATTTGCGGAGAAAACGGAATTTTGCAAAAGTGGCTTGACGCAGGTGCGGCAGGCTGGCGCTTGGACGTGGCGGACGAATTGCCCGATGATTTCTTGGACAATCTGCGTGTTGCCGTCAAGCAAAAGGGCGATGATAAGGTGATCTACGGCGAGGTATGGGAGGACGCTTCCAACAAGGAAAGCTACGGAGTAAGGCGCAGATACCTCAACGGAAAACAGCTTGACAGCGTTATGAACTACCCCTTTAAGGAATGTATACTGAACTATGTCAAGTACGGCGACCCAATGCCCTTTGTGGACGGAATAATGACCATTACTGAGCATTATCCCAAACACTCTGTTGACATTCTCATGAATTTCCTCTCCACTCACGATACCGAGAGAGCCATAACAAGGCTTGCAGGAGACGACATAGGCTACAATGACAGAGCGTGGCAGGCAGCACACAGCCTTTCCTCCCAACAATATACTTATGGAATAGCCTTGCTGAAATGCGCAATGGTGCTGCAGTTCTTCCTGCCCGGAATACCCTGCATCTACTACGGCGACGAGGCGGGCCTGGAGGGCTACAAGGATCCCTTTAACAGAGGAACCTATCCGTGGGGTCATGAGGACAAAAACCTGATCCGCTTTGTGTCCGAGCTGGCACAGATCAGACAGCAGTGCAGGGGCGCTCTGGCAAAGGGAACGATCAAGTTTATTGATGTAACAGGCGACTACTGCATTTTCAGAAGAGAGGACAAGGAAACCGGCGAGGCAGTGGTAGTCTACCTGAACAAATCCCACAAGGCGCAGACCTTTAAGCTCCATGAGACCTTGGGTGAAGAATGCCGTCCTTACCAGGTCATGAGGGATCATTCAAGGGATAGCGGAAAGCTGCATATTTCGCCTTTTGATTATGAAGTGGTGTTGATCAAGTAATACTGATACCCATTTTGAAAAAACAACGTATGCTAAATCACAGAAATTATGCTATACTATATAACAAATAAATAACAAAAAATCTCAATAAAGAAAGGACAAAAAAATGAACTTATCAACAGGCACCTCTCTAAAAGGCTTCACCGTCACCCGCGTAAGAAAAGAAAAAGAGCTTGACGGTGAAATGGTAGAAATGACCCACGGCAAAACAGGCGCGCAGCTTGTGTGGGTAAACAACAACGCCGAAAACAAGCTGTTCTGTATCGGCTTCAAGACCCTCCCCGAGGACAGCACAGGCGTATTCCATATTTTGGAGCATTCCGTCCTCTGCGGTTCGGATAAATACCCTGTTAAGGAACCCTTTGTGGATCTTCTGAAAAGCTCCATGAACACCTTCCTCAACGCAATGACCTTCCCCGACAAGACCCTTTACCCTGTTTCCAGCCGCAACAAGCGCGACTTTCTGAACCTTACCTCGGTGTATCTTGACGCGGTATTTGCGCCCAAGCTGAGGGAAAATCCCAGCATCTTCCACCAGGAGGGCATTCACACTGAATTTAACGACGGCGTTCCCTCCTACAAGGGCGTAGTGTTCAACGAAATGAAAGGCGCAATGTCAAGCGTTGACGACCGCATAGAACACGGACTTCTGAAGCTGCTGTTTCCTGACAGCATCTACCGCCACAATTCGGGCGGCGATCCTGCAGTGATCCCCGATCTCACCTATGAGCAGTATCTTAAGTCCTACAACAGATACTACCACCCCTCCAATTCAAGAATTTTCCTGGACGGCAGCGTTCCTTTGGAGGAGACCTTAGATCTCATAAACTCTTACCTTGATAAGTTTGACAAGAGCGATGCCGTAAACGAGATAGCAGACCAAGTTCCCCTCACCAACGAAGGCACAAGCTATTATGAAGTTGCGGAAAACGAGGACACCGCAAAGGCTTCAATTTTCGCAATAGGCAAGATCGTAGGCACCTGGGAGGACAGAGACAAGCTCTTAGCTTCCCGCGTTCTGTTCAGAACGATTGCCGACACCAACGAATCACCCTTGAAGCGTGCTGTTCTCTCCTCGGGACTTGCAGAGGAATTCCATGTCGAAGTATGGGACGGACTTTCACAGCCCATTATGATTGTTATTGCAAGAAATATGGCGGACAGCGACAGCGGCAAGATAAAGGAAATTATCACAGACACAGTTAAAAAGCTGGTGAAAGAGGGCATCGACAAAAAATCCCTTACCGCTTCCATTAACCGCTTCGCCTACAATTCAAAGCAGCTTGACGAGCCACAAGGTCTGGAAAGAGCCATTGCTTCCTACAACAGCTGGCTTTACGGCGGCGACCCTATGACTTATCTTCTCTTTGACGAAACGGTAGAAAAGCTCAGAAAAATGGCAGAGGGCGACGGCTTTGAAAAGCTCCTTGATGAGCTTTTGGGCAGCTACGATAATTGCGCCCTGCTCCACCTGCTCCCCTCAACTACTTTAGGAAAAGAGCTGAGAGAAGCAGAAGAAGCAAGACTGCAAAGGGAAACTTCTGCATTCACCGAAGCAGACAAGAGCGCCAACGAGGAGTTAAACGAAAAGTTAGATAAGTGGCAAAAGACCCCCGACTCTCCCGAAGCCACCGCTTCCCTCCCCGTACTGCCTTTGAGCGAGGTAAGCGAGGAGCCCGAGCATATAGAAACCAGGGAGCATTCCCACAACGGCGCAAGGGTACTGTTCCACCCTGCTGCTTCCCACGGAATAGTATATATCTCTATGTACTTCCCTCTCACAAATTTATCTATTGAGGAATTGTCGGACATCTGTGTATTGCCCAATCTCTACACCGATCTTCCCACCGAAAATTATTCTATCCTTGAATTGCAGCAGGAGATAAAGACCTATATAGGCAGTCTTAACTTCTCCCTTACTTCCTTTGCAAAAATAGACGACAGAGAGGGCTGCACGCCTTACTTGAAGGTAAAGGCAGGGTTGTTAAAGGAAAATCTTCAAAAAGCGAAGGAGCTTATCGAGGAAATAGTTTTAAGAACAAAGTTCCACGACCTTGAAAAGATCAAGGAGATAGCTCTCCAGGTAGATTCCGATGCAAAACAGTATATGGTGCGCAGCGGTCACATTTTGGGAACCAACGCTGCATTTGCTCACTACTCCGCCAACAGCGCGGTGGACGAGGCGCTCCACGGCTTCACCAACTTCAAGGTACTCCACACTTTGGCAAAGAACTTTGACGAAAAGGCAAAGGACTTGTGCAATGCAGTCAGAAAGATCTACGAAAACGCCATTGTGAGAAACGGTCTTGTAGTCAGCGTCACCGCCGACGAGGAACCGGACATACACGACCTTATAGACGCCATGCCCGAAGGAAAAGAGCTTCCCAAAACTGCAAGCTACAAAACCGATCTTCCCAAGAAAATGGGCATAGTTATCCCTGCCCAGATCTCCTACGCAGTTAAGGGCTACAACCTTAACCAATGCGGCGGCAAGAACAGCGGCGCATTAAGCGTTTCTTCAAATATCCTGTCCTACGGCTACCTCTGGAACGTGGTAAGAGTGCAGGGCGGCGCTTACGGATCGGGCTTCCGCAACAGGATCAGCGGAAATATTTTCTGCTACTCCTACCGCGACCCCTCTCCCGCAAGATCCCTGACAGTATATGACGAGATGTCTAAGTACATCAAGGAATTCTGCGAGGGTGACGAATCCCTGGAGAAATTCATAATCTCCACCGTTTCCGACACCGAGCCTTTGAGAACTCCGAGCCAGCATGCAGACCTTGCCGATTCTTTGGTATTTGCAGGAATAACCGAAGATTACAGAAGCCAAAGGAAAAAGGAGATGCTCCATACCACAAGAGAGCAGCTTCTCGATCTGTGCAATATCTTCGACAAATTTGCGGAAGAAGGTGCGATCTGCGTAACAGGCAGCGAGGAAGCATTAAAGACCTGCGAGGGACTTACCGTATTCAATATTAACGATTAAAAATTACCCCATATAATACTAATTCTTAATCATACAATAGACTTTGTCTATTGTATGATGCCGCCCTTCAGGCGGCTGTCAAAATCAAAGATTTTGACAGAATTAGCATTGAACTAACTTTCTTGGCGGTTTCACCGCCAACGCCGTGCGTAGCACGGCGAATCATACTGTAGACATAGTCTACAGTATGATAAAGAAATAGTATAAAACAAAAAACGCTTTGAGGTTCAAACCCCAAAGCGTTTTTTAATACTCTCAATTCTTATGCGAAAATAATGCTGTCTCTCTTTACCCAGCCTGTAACATTCTGTCCGATAGGCACAGCGTTGACATTCTTCTCAGAGGGGCAAATGCGGTAATAACCGTCAACGTCCTTTCCGTCATAGAGATAGAAGGTACCGCTGATACGTCTTACCGCTCTCTTTTCCCCTGCCGCCGTATAGAGATCCGCGTCCTTCAGAAGGATCTTTCTTCCCGCTCTGAATTCATGGTCACGATCCTGATCCTCACTATCGCGGGACGAAAGAGTATCCTTATCCACCCAGCCATACACTCCCGAATCGTCCTCGCTGATCACATGATAAGGGTGCAGGGAATTCTTTGCGCGGATAGAGATCTTTACCACCCCTGCCCTTGCAGGATAGCCAATATCGGAGTTGCTTGCCCCATACTGCTTGCCGCCGGAGAAATTCACCACATCGCCCACGGGCAGCCACTTTTCTTTATCCGGATCGGGCTCGGGTTCGGGAGCAGGCTCGGGATCAACATAACCTCCGAAGTCCTTAAAGCAAATATCGCCGTCCACTCTTTGACCGTCGATCCTGTCAACTCCCCACTGCCACATAACCTGACCGTAATCATACCTTGAAGGCACATTAGGATCTTCAGTCCAGTGAGCAAGCCACAGATCGTACTTACCCAAAATCCTGTCTTTCTCCACATAATTTTCCAGCCAGGAGGGATTGAGATAAACTCCCGCAATATAGCCCGCTGCTTTTATCTCCTCGCAGAATGCAAGGATAATGTCGGTACGCTGACGGCTTGAAAGCTTCTCTATCTGATCTCTGTCCTCCATGTCATAAAATACGGGATAGACAGGAGAATATTTCTTTATAGTTTCAATACAAGCCTTAGCCTCCTCTCTTGCTTCATGATCGCTGAACGCTCTGCTGTACCAATAAAAGCCGTAAGGCAGACACGCCCTTGTGACGCCCTCAATGTGTTTCAGAAGCTCTGTGTCGGTACTGCGCGAATATCCCGCGCGCATGATAACGAACTCCACACCCTCGCCCTTTGCCTTTTCTATATCAAAACCCTTCTGCGCATAGCTTATATCAATGCCTTTTCTGTTTACTCTTTCCATAGTTCCGTCCTTTCAAAAATGCTGTCCTGCAGGGAACCTCCAAAAACCCCTTGTGAGCAAAAACAGACATGATACACCGTCTGCTTCGTCAACCCGTCTTCGCCGACTTTCCTTGATTTTCGGATCACTCCGAAAAACATAGTATCACAGGGCACCCTGTCTGTTTTTGCTTTTCACGGGGATTTTTAGAGGTTCCCTATACAAGTTATTCCGATAAAAAAATTTTATGAGTTTTCTTCCTCGTTTTCTTTTGGGGGAATTTTGTTGGCGCAGTCCGCCAACCCCTCCCCTATAATATATGCAGTCACACTCGCAGCCGACATTATGCAGCCGCTTACGGTACTTGCAGCTTCTTCCGAGCCGCCGCAAGCAATAATAATCCCTGTCACCAGCCCCGCAAACGCCACCCACAGCTTTCTGCTGGTGAGCTTTCTTTTCCAGTCGATCTTATTCACTTTCTCACCCCCCTTTTACTTATGATAAGCTTCAAGATCGCTTATCCTACGGTCAGCAGTCTCGATTTTTTCGTCCTGCACAGCATTATGCTGTTTCAATTCAAAAATAGCATTGTTGACCTGACTAAGCGTATCCACCTTCTTTTCAAGCTGGTCTATCCTATAGACCGTCAGTTTGCTTGAAACGATTACTCCTGCAAGAATACCTGCAAGAGAAAACGCTCCCGAAATGAGAGCGGAAATAATAGAACTGTCCATTATACCCCTCCTAAAATTTTTTAATGATTTTACATGATTTTTTACAACACAGTCGTGTAAAATCGTTAATTTTCAATATGCACTATTCCTCCTTCGATTTCTGACATTTGCTGTCTGATCCTTTGCGCCTGATCCTCAAGATCTGTTAAGATCGATCTATCCTCCTCGGTATCAGTCCTCGCCACAATGGCTCTGATGGGACGAATAGCCAGCTTGTCAATTTCGTTGAGCTTGTTTTTAAGTCGCTCCACTCTGTCCTCATCGGAAACAGGCGGCTCAACAGGAATAATATCTATAAGCCTGCCGTCCTCATCTTCCACAGGCTCCCAATAAGGGTTAGACATTACCTTTGCTGCGACATCTGAATTATCGTGTACCACCCATTTTGGCTGCATTTCGTTTATCTCTTCCAAATAGTTTGTGTCAGGAAAGTCAGACATCATTTGCCAGCCATGATTTTCAAATATTAACATTATGTTTCACTCCTTTTATTACAAATACCAAGTAACTCTATAGTGGTCAGCAGTATTAACGCTTCCACTAAAGTATGGTCTTCCTGTGGCGTCAACGCCGACATTAACCGTTCTTGTTGAACCACTTAGAATGGCAGAGGCACTAACTGCGGTCATACTTGAAGATATTCCCGTTATGTATCTGCTTCCATAGTTTGAAGAATTCGTAAATTTTGTAACACTACCGCCACTTGTTGATGCGGTAAAAAAACTTACATCACTCCAATATTCCACCAATGCCTTTGTAGCCTTGGAGTTGTTAGGTATATAATAATTTCCTATAGAAGTTGTAAGCGAAGAAATTGTGCCTTGAACAATGGATACTATTGACTGCGTATTGTTTAATTTAGTCTTATCTGCTGCACTCATTAACCCGGCTGCCGAGGTCGTTGCGTTGGAATAGGTAGTATTGGTATCGGGCGGCGTTTGCCAAGTGCCGTCGCCTCTCAAATACTTTGCTTGCGCTCCCGCTGCCGGAGCAGGAACAAGTCCCGCCTTTCCTGCCGCCGAGGCTGTTGCCGCTGTCATATTGGAATAGGTCGTATTGTTATCCGTCCAAGGTACATTGACATACATCTGCTCATTGGAAAGCTGCACGGGATAATTTTTCCCGTTGGCGGTATAACCCACCTTAACGCCGCCCCTTGCCGTGCTTGTAGCAGCCGGAAGAGTATAGGTATAGTTGTTAGCTCCCGTTGCAATACCGTCAAGTTTAGTTTTATCAGCCGCACTCATCAAGCCCGCCGCCGCAGTTGTCGCAGCGGAATAAGTCGTGTTTGTATCAGGTGGTGTCTGCCAAGTGCCGTCCGCTCTCAGATATTTTGCCTGATTTCCCTTAGTTGGCGCGGGAACAAGCCCTGCCGCACCGTCCGCACTTGCACTTGCTCCTTTCATATTGGAATAGGTCGTATTGTTATCCGTCCAAGGTACATTGACATACATCTGCTCATTGGAAAGCTGCACAGGATAGTTTTTCCCGTTGGCGGTATAACCCACCTTAACGCCGCCCCTTGCCGTGCTTGTAGCAGCCGGAAGAGAATAATTATTCGCCGAAGCCGCCACCCCGTCAAGCTTCTTTTTATCATCTGCCGACATAAGACCCGCCGCAGACTGTGTAGCCGCCAAGTGCGTGTGATTACCCGCTGCCTTACTGTTCCAATCCGTTCTCTCCGCCACAGTAATATGTCTTACATTATCGGCAAGATGAGCGATCAGCTCCTTGACAGCCTTAGCGATCTTACCGAAAGCAGCGCTCATCTTTTCCCCGGGACTCAATTCAATAAGATCAGGAGCAACAGAATAAGAAGGCGATTCAGAAACAATTTCGGAAACTTTTTCTTCTTCCTTTTTACGGTATTTTGCAAGAAGATCAAAATCAATTATTTTACGTTTTTCCATCTTGTTTTCTCCTTATATATAAAATCTCCTTCGGAACAATGCCCAAAGGAGATAAAAAACCAAAGTCAAGTCTTATTTAAGCAAACAGATTGTCGATGTCTTCTTGAGTAGCATAAGTCCATTCAGCTTCCTCAGTCTTTGCAACAAACAAACCATCATCGGTAACCTGAAGGGCATTATTTTTATTTTCAGAAATTTTTACAGCTACAGACACCTTATTATCAGCGGAAACAGTGGTCTCGGTTGTATCGGTTTCTTCTCCTGTAAACACATCTACCAAAAGCTTCATGCTGAGGAATGAGTAGGTAACAGCATCTTCGCCTATAACGGCAAGAACCAGAACAGGCTCACCGTCAAGATCGGGATCGGTAGAACCGGGATATTTTGTATCACTCCATTCAAAATCCGCCTCAATTACGGTTTTAGTCTGGTCAAGGTATATTTCAGCAGGAAGAGTAACTTCAAATGCGGTATCGCTCTTATCGGTCGTTTTATAGAATTTAATGGTGTTATCCTTAAAATCTACTGCCTTATAGGCAAGAGCATCACCGTCTGCAATGACCTTATCCTGATTATTCTTATAGGTTTCAAGCAAATCAAGGGTAATAATTTTTTCATTAGCCATAATACATATCCTCCTTTATTCAAACAAACAATAACACAAAAATTTTTCCTAAAGGCAGTCTGCCTTTTGAGCAAACTGCCCTTCGGAAAAATCATTTTTGTCACATAAAATAAATGTGACAGAGTAATTACGCCTTAAACAAAGCCTCAACCTCTTCGTTTGTAGCATAAACGATCTCTTCAGGCACTTCGGGAGCAGCAACATACAAGCCGTCGTCCTTCTTAACAAGTGCGTTGCCTTCCTCAACAGACAGCTTGACATCAACCTTGATAGCACCGTCCTCAACAGTAACCTCAGAAGTATCGGTATCTTCTCCGGTGTAAACCTTTACCAATGCTTCAATGGAAACAAATGAGTAACTTACAGTTTCGTCACCCTTAACTGCCAATACCAAAACAGGCTTACCGTTAAGGTCAGGATTTTCTGTTCCGGGGTATGCAGTATTAGTCCAATAGAACTCATCAACAAAAGTAGTCTTCGCCTGATCAAGGAACATTTCCTCGGGCAGATCGATCTCGACAGCTGCATCACCGCTCTTATCGGCAGTGGTGTACAAAGTGATCTTATTGTCGGCGTATTCCGCGGACTTGATCGCCTTTGCGTCAGCAGCGTCAATGTAGCCCTTAACAATATTAAGTTGGTCTAAAGTAACAAGTTTCTCGTTAGCCATAAAAAATCCTCCAAAAATAAATAATTTATGTAATACGACCCTATGCCGCATTATCCAAAATAAAAATAAATAAACCGCTACTCAATAAAATAACAGTTTTATAAAGCTATTGAATTTTGTTTATTCGTCTAAACTTATAAACGACTATGTTGCAAAAATATCGGAAACTTCCTTGTCATCGGCAACTTCCGCATTGTCTACACCTGCACCTTTGTCGGGAATATCGACCCATTTTCCGTCAGTGTCCTTGTATTGAAGTTTATTATCATAAAACCTCAGTCCGAACACTCCCGATTCATCCGTTATTGTTCCCGTAATGCCGCCTGTAAGGTTCTGCTCGGCATTTTTTCTGTCAATATACTCCTTGATAATATGAAGCTGGTCAAGCGCAACGTGTTTTCTTTCTGAATTTTCAGCTTTTTCGGCAATTTCAGCACCAGGATCAAGAGCTTGAAGCTTTGTGATCTCAGCGCTGTTTTCCACTGTTTCTGTGCTATCCAACACAATGTTTTTAACTGTCCTTTTTGCCAATATAAACACCCCCTTTCAGTATCAAAAAATGAAGTCACCAAGTAATAATAACGCACCCACGCTTACCCTTGCCGCCCTTACACCAAGAAGCGGGCGTAGCCGAACCTCCCCCGCCGCCGCAACCATAACCGACTGCATTGTCACCGGGAGAAGACCTTCCGTTGACGATCTTGCCGCCATTTCCCCCATAAGCTCCTCCCCTGCCGTGACCTGAGGTCTGCGAATTACAGTAAGCCGCACCACCACCGCCCGATGAGCCTATGAACCCAAAAGGCGTTTCAATTCCGTTAGCGCCGTTTCCCGCATTGCGAAAATCGTATTTACCGCTGATTCCCTGATAACCTCCATCATTCACGATACATCCGATACCGTTACAGCAGTATTCATTATTGTTTATAACAACAGAAGTTCCGTTAGTCGCACCTCTTTCGCCAATTCTGACAGTAATATAAGTCTGACCTTTTGAAACAAAAACATCTGAAACTACATTATAACAGCCGCCTCGACCGCCGTCACCGCCATAAGCCGTCCGGTTATAGTAAAGCCCGTCTTTACCGTCAGAACCGCCGCCTACAAGGTAAATCTTAAATGTAACATCTTCGTCCATATTGAGAGAATATTCCCCCGATTCATCAAATAAGAGCCAGTTTTCTCCCCATTTTTGGACATCATAGCTCACATATTTAGATTTACCGCTATGACCTCCACAGCTGCAAGAATGACCGCCGCTATAGGAATTACCGCTTGAATTACATCCACAGTTTGAAGAAGCTCCGCTGTTATTTGAAACAACCGTATTTGCAGTTGAACTATTCCCCGAGTTTTCACTATGATTTTCTGTATCGGTATCCGATGCAGTATTGGTGCTTTCAACAATAACAGGAGTATCCCCGTCATAAGTAAGGGAATAAGTTTTTTCTTGGGTACATTCGGAAGAACTCTCGCTTGGATCTGAACAGGCAAATTCATGATGCCCACAGCCACAGGAACGGTTGCAATTACAGTTATCGGCATTATCAACACTGGGCTTATTCGGAGAACCGTCACAAGCCCCGCCGTCAAGAATCTCAAATATAATACAGCCTTTCATTCCTTTTCCCGCATGAGTTTCCACAACATCACCGTCTGAGTAATATCCGCAGAACCCCGCTGCACCGCCGCCACAGCCATAATTTACAGCGTCACTGCCATTATTCCTTACTGCTCCGCCGTCACCTGCACCAACTCCGCCTTTACCGGGGAAAACTTCGATATGCTGCGAATTTCTGATAGCCGTAGAACCGCCGCCACCGCCCGATGAGCCTACATATCCGTAAGGAGTTTCGATTCCATTAGCACCGTGTTCGGCGTTAAAAATACCGCCACCTGACATATTTTCTCCGCTTGCCGTTGCTTTTCGGCGGATATACCCTTCATCGGTACATTTATGAATGTCGTTACCAACCTTTAAAGTGGTACCCGTTGGATTGTTCCTCTCGGCAATAACCGCACTGCATTCAACATTTCCTGTGATATAGAGTTCTTTTTTCACAACACAAGCCCCGCGTCCGCCATTATCGATATAAGCGACAGATTGTTGATCAGATACGCTGCCCTCCCATTCTGCTCCGTCATCTCCTCCTCCGACAAGATAAACGTTTACTTTGGCATAAGGCAAGGTTTCTAATGTAAATGAACAAGATTTATCAATCAAAAACCATCTTTCCCCGCTTAATATAGGCACAGCGCCGCTAATGGAAAGAGAATCTCCGACCTCGCGGCAAGGATCTTCGTTCCAAGAAGATGTTTCGGGTTTGGGATAATTGTTAAATCCGCCCGAAATGATTATTTCAGAAAAATCCTTATAGGCATAGTCAAGATCCACATCGCCGTCAATATTTCCGGGATAATCCGTATCACAGCCCCAATCTACAATATTAAGATCTGTCTTTCCGTTGATACCGGGAACATATCCCGCTCCATACTGCCACATATCATAGTCGCCCTCATAGCCGCAGTACCCGCGCCAATCGGCGACCCAGATAGTGTATTTTTGCTTAACGTCATCGTCTATAACGCCGAAAAGCCAAGAAGTAGACGTATACAGCCCCGCAAAATATCCTGCATCTTCAAGTTTTCCGCAAAATGTTCTTACAGCGTCAGAACAGAAGGTCTTGCCCAAATTATATTGATAGGAGTTTTCCATATCCATATAAATTGGAAAATCAAACTGTTTGCCCTCTAATGCCTTAATGCAAGCGTCAGCTTCGGCAGAAATTTCAGCTAAAGTTTCGCCGTCACAGTACCAATAAAAGCCGATATGCAATCCCGCCGCTTTTGCTTTTTCGTAGTTTTCCTCAAATTTTTCATCGGTTTGATCCCATTCTCCTGCTTTAATAATTACAAACTCTATTCCGCTGTTTTTTACCTGTTCAAAATCAATATCTCCCTGATAATGGGAAACATCTATACCCTTTAATTGCACAGAACCTCACCCCCCTTCCCTCAAAAAATAATCTTAGAAATTACTCATCAACACCGTACTTTGCATAAAAAACTCCAACAAAGGTATTCCAGAAGTTTACTGCGTCCTCTTCGGAAACAAATATGAAAAGGCTGGGATTATCAACAAATTTATTAGTAGTAAATCCCGAAATTTTGTCATCTGTTACAACGATTTCAATTCCAACAACCTCACAGTCGTAGTCAAAGGCTACCTCACCATCAATAGTAGGACGAATTTCAGGAATAACATCAAACTGACTAAGAAGTCTCTTACACCTTTCTATAAGCATTTTCGAGAAGGTCTTGCCATCATTAAAACTTCCCCAGCCATACTCGTAATCCAACAGTTCGTCCAGTTTATCATTGCATTGCATCTTATCCATTTTTATAATCCTCCGTTAATAATGAAATTGTTTGTATGGATATTGGAATTCCGAGAGCTATCATTTCAAATGATACCTCTCAGCTCCAACTCCGTAAAATAAAAAGACCAATCGATTTGAGCATCAATGAGAGGCTTGATTGGTTCTATAAGTTTTATATTAAATTTAAAGTTTTTCTGCCTTTTTCTTTAATTCCAAGTTTTTGGCATTAGCAGTTTCCAACTCTTGCGTAAGAGCCATAATTCTCTCTTGCAGTGCCTTTTTATCACTGTCGGATTTACTCTTTCCCCAATATCTTACGGTACATTCGGGTGAATTTTCGTCATTCTCAATTACAGAGTATTTCACGATAACACAACCGCCCTTTCCGTGAGATTTAACGCCAACATCCTCTTCTCCGTGGCAAAATGTATTTCCACCTCCGCCACAGCCATAATTTACAGCGTCAATGCTGGGGTTATATTTTTTGATTTCTTCCCAATTTATACCGTACCTGAGATAATTTCGAGAGCCTCCCGCGCCGTTTCCGCCTCTGCTCATCGCTGTGCTTTTGACAGATGCAAAGGAAATGACCGCACATATTCCGCCCCCGCCTGAGCTTCCTACAAATCCGTAGGGGGTTAATACACCGTCGCTTCCGTTAAAAGGTCGCACTGTGCCTCCGTCAGGGTCAATTATCCCGCCCCTTCCGCCGAGTTTCCCGGAACTGCCAGCATCTCCCACTCTAAATCTTTTTCCGTTAAATGAGATCCAAGTTCCCCAAGGATTGTTTACATCGGCAATATTAACATCGATCACGGTATTTCCCGAAATTTTTATTTTACCAAATTTAAATACAGCGCCGCCATCGCCGCCTTTTCCACCAAAATAAGAACCACTTGAACTGACAAATCCGTCTTCCCCGTCACTTCCGCCGCCTACCAGCCAAATTTCAGCCATTATCGGTGAAAGCAATGAAAAACTACCTGATTTATCGATCAAAAACCAATCCTTACCTTCCTCAGCGGGAGCTATACCAGATATAATTTCGCTCATTCAGTTCACCTCTCAGTCTACCCTTGACTGTCCGTTTATTTTTTCTTCCAATTCCGCATTTTCAGCGTTTGTTTTGCTTAATTCTTTTTCTAAATCGCTTGCACGTTCTTCCAACTCATCTGTGCTTGGACTGATATTTATTGAATCCGAATAAGAATAACCGGAACTGCTTGAACCGCAAGAACAGCAGCCGCCCGATTGACTGCTTGATGAATAATAGTCGGTATTGCAGGTCTTATTAGTCTTACATACCCGCTTATAATGCTTTTGCACAATAAGCTTTTTTTGCTCAACTACATAGGCAATGATAATACAGCCCTTTTTTCCGTTTCCGCCAACTTGTCCTTCAGCGATCCTTCCGCAGATAGCACCGCCGCCACCGCCGCAGCCGTAGTTGGTTGCGTCAGTTCCCGCAGCCCTGTGATTTGTACCGTCACCCGCACCATTACCGCCATCAATACCGTTAGACGCATTTACCTGACCGTTACAAACGGCACCGCCGCCGCCCGAAGAACCCACATATCCGTAAGGCGTTAAAACTCCGTCTATACCGCCTTTTGATAATACTGCCAGATCCTGATCCGACCATTGTTCTCCTACATCAGCCATAGGAAGACTTCCTGCCGCTCCGCCTGTCCGAGAAACATATCCAAGCTGATCACAGCTATATGTAAATTCTCCGAAATTGAAAGAAGTTCCGCTTTTGTCATTCTTTTCCGCAATAACGGAAGAAAGCGGCTGATTTTTCGGAATGCTGACATTTGCCACGGTGAACACATAACCGCCGTCACCACCAGCCCCGCTGTATGAAGTTCCTGTGCCTGTATCGGGGATCGGATCTAATTCTACATCAACATCATTTCCATTCCAGATACCGCTTGTACCATCACAGCCTCCGCCTACCAACCAAATTGTAGCAACCACAGAACGGTCAAAATAAAACTCTCCCGATTGGTCGATAACTATCCAGTTTCCCCATTTTGCGTCTTTTCCTTTTTTTGCGGGGGTAATGCCTGTTATAACTACTTCCGAATTATTTGCCACTTTCTCACCTCACATAATTACACTGTTATAATGCCATTTGAATCGACAGAAACATCATAAGGAAGTATAAATGCGGGACGTACCCAATATTTGTTTGTCGTCTGAGGTTCAAAATTAGTACCATCTGAATACACGCTCCAAGCACATGGGGTATAACTTCCATTACTAACTGCATAAGGAGATCTTGTCCACCATATAACACTACTCCCATTGTTATAGCAAATTCTTGAAGAGGCATTTGAAAAATAATCTAATTTACTTCCTTCAGCGGGAATGTAAGAACTAATGTTTTTAGTAAAACCTACTTCATAAGCCGAAAGCAAAAAAGCTTGACAGGAAAGTCCACTTGAGCCGCTACAAACGCTATAGGATTTACCACCTGAGCTAAAATGCTTTGAATAGGGAATTCTAACATTCTTTATAAACGCTTTTACTTTTTCGTCAATCAAATTAAGATAAGTAGTATTTACCCACTCATATATTTCAGAATCTTCGTAATTGGGGTAAGACCTAAAGGTTCCCCAAGCACCCTGAGTATATCCATCTTCTCTAAGCAGCCAAACACCATCGCAATTAACATACGAAGAAGAAGGCGATCCTTTATGTACTATAATAAAGTTTACAAGAGTTCCGTCCTCATATATCTTAACAGTATCGCCAACCTTTATATCTTCAAGAGTATGAGTCGGCAAAGCTGCTCCATTAAAAGAAAACATCTCCCTAACTTCCTCATCGGTGCTGACAGTCCACTTTGGAGCATTATTGACTTCCCCAATATAAAGCCCGTCACTCTTTACAACGATCCTATTGTCAGGTGTCTTTGAGATTTTCACATCAATTTTTATAGCATTTTCGGCAATATCAACATTTGCACTGTCAGTATCCTCCCCATCAAGCTTAGAGATCACAGAATCCAGCGATATAAATGAAAAGCTTCCCTCCGACCCCATATTGACTGCCAGCACAAGCACCGCTTTCCCGTCAAGATCGGGATTCTCCGAACCGGGATATTTTTCATTGCTCCACAAAAAATCTTCCACAAGCTCTGTTTTGGTAACGTCCAAAAATTTTTCTTCGGGTAAAGCAAGCTGAGCTATGGGTTCTCCGCTCTTATCCTCAGATGTATAAAAATTTAAAGTATTGAGAGCAAATTCCACAGATTTTATATTATTTGCGTCTTTTTTATCGATATAATCCTTGACTGTCTTGATTTGCTCCAATAATACAGCTTTATTGTTCATAAATTCTCCTATAAAATCCTACTGAAAACTTTTGCGAGATTTAGCAAAACTTTTCAGCATCCGTGTCAAAGCCGCTTATAGCATCTCTACAAGCGGCTCTACACGGTATATCATTAAATCCCGACCTATTTAGAACAGCCACAGTCCGTTCCATAGTCGAAATTCTGCTCATTCAACTTGTCAAACAGCCCGCTGTCACAGCAACAACAGCAGGAACCTCTGTTCTGTTCAACAACTCCCTCGTTTCCTTCCTTTTCGGGTTCAGGATCCTTTGGTATAGGCTCATCGGGCAATTCTATGATTTCTCTTTTATTTATTATCCAAGTTACAACCTTTTCATCGGTTGAACCGTCCTCCCATATATATCCCGTCTGAAGTCTTAGTGTAAGGCGATAAGTTCCGGCAAGTACACCATACAATACGCCTACCACAATATCAAAGCCATACTTATCCCAGCTATCCCACTGAGGCTCTTTTACAGTGCCGTCAAAGGTGGGAGGGTCAATTTGGTGCGGTATTCTAATTGGAACTAAGCTGCTTGTACCTCCCTGCTGCTTTTCCGACAAGATCACCCAAGGAACGATCTTGACCTCTTTTGTGCCGTCCTCCCACATATAACCGTCACGCAAAGAAAGGACTACCTTGTATTCACCCGAATACACGCCTTCCCAATCACCGCCGATCTTCACTATGGCAGTGTTGTTAAAGCTATCCCACTTCGGATATTTTGTTGTACCGTCCTCTATGGGCGGATCAACCTGTCTTGGGATATGCACAAGCTTTTCTTTTCCTGTTGCTACTTCGGGAGCATAGGGTTTAGTCAGCTTCCACCTTACGGAATGAGTATCCGAGATCCCGTTATCCCACTCATAATTTTCAGGGTCTTTCAAATCAAAATAAGTGGTATGCCAGCTTCCGTCAACATCATAGGTATCACCGCTCATTACCATGACCTCGGAATCGTAATATGCCCAAATAGGGTATCTTTTCCCTTCCAGCTCATAATAATAAGCCCCTGTTCCCTCATTCTCCGTTCCTTTTATATAAGGTCGTGGAACCCTTTTCTTGTAAATGTTCCATGAGACTCTCCGATCTTCCGCTGAACCTTCTCTAGTTCCGTCAGCCCACCGATAGCCCTTTTTAAGTGAAAAGGTCACATAATAAGTGCCTGCATTTATTTCAGAGGGAGTACCGCCCAACAAGGTCATAGCCTTTTCTATATAATTGAACCATGTGGGAGATTTGCTTGTTCCGTCATATCTCGGAGCATTGTTCTGCCTTGGGATATCCACATAATTCGTAAAAACTATTTTCCAAGCCGCAGCGACCTTTCCGTCTTTTGTGTGGACATAATACTTCCAATCATAATTTTTCTTGTCCTTTATTTCAAAATAAGCCACATACTCTCCAGGCTCAACTGCGCTCAATTCTCCGCTTACCCTAATATATTCTTCTTTATAATTAAAGAATTTGGGAGTGATAACTTCTCCCGTATACGCATACTCTTTTTCTGCCTGCGGAGGCTTAAGCAGATGTTTCTGTATCTCCCAGTCGCTTTCACAGATATTCGTGCCTGTGCTTGTAAAATAACAGTTATTGTCACATTCACAGACTACATCATACACGCCGACATCTGTTCCCGAAGTTTCCTCAGTAAAAGTGATTTCTACAAAAGACGGCTCATAATCCCATTGAGGATATTGCACCTTATTCGGAGAATACTCAATAATTCCTTTTTGTTCGGGGTTCTTTATGCCGCATTTTTCTATTCTCCAAGGAATTTCCACCGCTC
>JAAVIE010000013.1 GCA_014799325.1 Oscillospiraceae bacterium | reverse complement strand
AAATTTTGTCCGGTTCCGAAAATGAAGCTCTTGGCGCTTGCGCCATTGAGCTTCATTTTCGGAATTTTGAAATTCTTTTTAAATCAGTAAATTACCGCCAACTTTCCTGAGAGAACCAAAATCAGCACCAACTTCCCTAAGAGAACAAAAACCGTCACAACCTCCCCAAGAGAACAAAAACGAAAGGACTTCCCATGCTGCTTAACAAAAACTGGAAAATGAAATACAAAAACCAGGAATACCCTTGCAAAAGATTCCCGGTATCAATGTATCAGACCCTGATAATGAACGGAAAGACCGACGATCCCTACTACGGCGAAAACCAGTACGAGGCAAGAGAATTGAGCCGCGACGACTGCGAATTCTACTGCGACTTTGTTCCTGAGGGAGAGCTTTTCCAAAGCGACAAGATAACCATGACCTTTTATGGATTGGACACCCTGGCGCAGGTGTACCTTAACGGCGATCTGCTGTTCAGCTCCGACAATATGTTTGTTACATACCGCCACGATGTTACCCAAAATCTATTAAAGGGTAACAACCGCCTGACGGTAAAATTCAGCTCGCCTCTTGTATTTGCCGAAAACGCATATAAGGACAGACCACTGTACGGAGTAGAGGGCACAGTGCCGGGCTATCAGCATATACGCAAGGCGCATTACAGCTTTGGCTGGGATTGGGGTCCGCAGCTTCCCGACATGGGTATCTGGAGAGATGTTGAGCTGTCGGGGGCTTCGGTGTGCAGGATAGACAGCGTTTACTTCAAGCAGAATTTCAGTGAGGACTACAAAAAGCTGACACTTACGGTAATTCCGCAGATAGATCTTTGGGATATAAAGCCCCTGGAGCTGCTGATAGAGATCGACCTTTCCGACAGCAGGAGCCTTATTTCCAGAAAAAGCCTTTCCAAAAGCGAAAAGACGGAGTTTGTTGTGGAAAATCCTCCCTTGTGGAATGTAAGAGGCTTAGGAGAACAGCCGCTGCAGACCGTGACCCTAACAGTTTTGGAGGGAGAACGCACGATCTGCACACATAAGGAAAGGATAGGCTTCCGTCACCTTACCGTAAACAACGACCCCGACAGCGGTAAATTCTGCTTCGTCTGCAACGGCACGGAAATTTTCGCCATGGGCGCCGATCTGATACCCAACGATCAGATACTGCCCTTTGCCACAGACAAGCGAATAGACAGCATGCTGGAGCAATGCGCCGATATGGGCTTTAACTGCGTGAGAGTGTGGGGCGGAGGAGTATATCCAAGCGACCGTTTTCTTGAAAAATGCGACGAATTGGGCTTTATTTTGTGGCAGGACTTTATGTTTGCCTGCGCCGCCTACAAACTGAACACAGCCCTTTCCGAATCAATAAAAAAGGAAGCAAGGGATAATATAATAAGAATACGCAGCCATGCCTGCCTTGGCTTGTGGTGCGGAAACAACGAGATAGAAAGCATGTGGGAGGGCTGGGGAGTGCCAGCCGACCCCGAAGCAAAATCGGATTACGTCAAGCTCTTTGAGGAGCTTATCCCGGAGGAGCTGAAAAAGTACGATCCCGAAACATTTTATTGGCCCTCCTCCCCTTCCTCGGGAGGTAATCAGTTTAAGGGCAGCGAGTGCTTTAAGGAAAGCTCCGACACCACAAAGGGCGACCAGCATTACTGGGCGGTATGGCACAGCTTTGCACCCTTGGAAGCTTTCAGGAAGCACGATTTCCCCTTCTGCTCGGAATACGGCTTTGAGTCCATACCCTCTATGAAAACCATAGCCACCTTTGCAGGCAGACGGGATCTGAACCTTTCCTCACCTGTAATGGAAGCGCATCAAAAATGCACCCTGGGCAACGAAAAGCTGCTCTTTTACATAGCCCAGATGTGCCGCTGCCCCAAGAGCTTTGAGGAAACCATATACGCCACACAGCTTGTGCAGGCAGAGTCCATAAGGCTAAACGCAGAGCATTTGAGGAGAAAAAGAGGGAAGTGCATGGGCAGTCTTTACTGGCAGCTCAACGACAGCAACCCCGTTATATCCTGGTCGTCGGTGGACTACTTCGGCAGACCGAAAGCCCTTTATTACGCCTCAAAGAGATTTTACGCCCCCTTGCTTATTTCTTGTTTGGAGGAAAACCCCGAGGACGTGCAGCTCCACATTACCAACGACACAGCGGAGACCAAAGAGGGAACCGTTTTGTGGCAGCTTAGGAAAAATGACGGCACAACGCTGAAAAAGGGCGAATTCGGCTTCAAGGCAGACCCCCTTTCCTCCCAAAAGCTGTTGTCCTTGAATTTCTCAAAGGAATTGGGAACAGAACGCGATAAAAGAAGCTGCTTTTTGGAATACTCGGCGTCGATTGGGGGAGAAGTTGTTTCAAGGGGCTGTACCATTTTTGTAAGACCTAAGACCTTTACGTTTTTACCGCCCCAGCTTTCCCTTGGAATTGAAGAAACTCCCTCACAGTTTATACTGAATATCGGAAGCAAAGCCTTTGCCAAAGGGGTTTTGCTGGATCTCAGGGACGGTGACTGTGTGTTCAGCGATAATTTCTTTGATATTTGCGGAAGGCATGTTGTTACTATAGATAAGGCTACCCTCACAAAGCCTTTTACGGCGCAGATGCTTAAGAGTAAGCTTACCGTGATGAGCTGTTATGATCTGCAGCAATAAAGTTTAAAATAAGCCAAACAGGGCTGTAATTTCTGCTTGAAAAACGGGCGGGAAGTGCGGCTCTGTTTTGTTTTTTTGAAACGGTACTGTAACAAACCTTGTTTTTTTCCCTTAATGCAGTCTGTGAACCTGACAGTGCAAGCTGTGAAAAAAGCCTTGAAATAAAAACGACGTCGGGTATAATAAGATACAGAAGATCGGTTTTCATATAGGCGGCGGTTTGCACGATCCTTTTCCGCCGCAGTTTCAACAATAAAAAACGGAGGTGAGAGGGTGAAGATCAAGCTTGCAATAAGCGATGAGAGCTATGATGAGGTAAAGGAATTTTTAGAGAGCAAAGGCATCGAGATAGACAATAACGCCGCCTTTCTCCTTACCGAAACAGACAGATATATAAATCATCTTACAGTGAGAGACAGGGACAATTCCTCCAAGCTGTATATTTCGGTGGAGGATATAGTTTACATTGAATCCTTCGGGCATACCGTGGAGATCCATACCCTTGACAACACATATCTGTCGGGAGAAAGGCTGTACCAGCTGTGCGGCATTTTAGACCCGCGGAGCTTTGTCAGGATAAGCAACTCGGTGATAATCTCACGGAAAAAGGTCAAGGAGATAACCCCCGCCTTTTCCATGAAGTTTACCCTAAAAATGGCAAACGGCGACAAGGTCTATGTAACAAGAAGCTATTACAACATTTTCAAAGAATATTTCGGAATTTAGGAAAGGAGTATACTTATGGGAACAGCAGGAACAACAAGAGGAATAACAGTGTTCGGACTTTTGATCATTTCGGTTATTGTGATCGGCGCAATAGCCCTGCTGATATATTTTTTGGTATACAAATCGGCTATAAATAAAAGAGTAACAAATCAAAGCGGCGAAACCAAGCCCAAAAGAATGCCCGCCCCGTCAAGTGCGGCGTATACGGTGCTTGCCATTGCGGTAGCTGCCATAATGATAGGCGTTTGGATCGACATCAAAAATTCTACGGAGAATCTGTCAAATTTATGCTATCAGCTTTCAGAAAAGGTGGGAAGACTTCAGGCGAGGGAGGACTATCTTGAAAGTGAGATACTTTCTCTGTCAGATGAGCTGAAAAAGGAACAGGGTCTTTTCACAAGCGTGGATATAAGCTATGGCGAGCCCGATTACGGAAATCATTCTGTCAAAGTGAAAATAACCGCCTCCCCAAAAAGCTCCACTGATGATACAGAGATCGTTGTTCGACTGGGAGATATGTCCGTAAAGCTTGCCAAGACGAACGTAGGAGTGTACAGCTGCGAAATTGAATTTGACCTTTACAAAGTATATAATGACGATATGGCGCTGATAACAATTACAGAGAACGGACAGGTCAGATCAGAGGAACTGGATTTTGACGCAAATGATCTCGTATTTAAGTGCGGCGCAAGGTTAAGCGAAAATCTGACAGTCCATGAATATGAATATCTGTCGGAAAAGCTAAGTATGTCCATTTGGACGAATAGCGGACTCTTCGAGGACTTTTTTGATAATGACAGTTATAAGCTCACTGTAAAGTCTGACGGAAATGTTATTTTGGAAGAACCTGTGGTGCCGGGAATTGAAAAAAACTGCGAGGTGGAAATAAAGGGCGAAGCGGAAGCATATCTCAGCGCTGTGGATAAATGCGGCAATACACATATCTGTCGGTTTTATTTTGAAGATGTTGCGTGGGGCAGCGAGATATCCTATGGCAGTGAAGAAGTGTTGGATAGCCGGGGAAATCTTATTGTGGAGTATTGATTTTCAGATTGCACGGATAAGTCCGACAGCGCGAATTTCAAAAAGCAAAAAATAAGGGGGCTGTAAAAAACAGCCCTCTGTTTTATATAATAAGTCAAAACATCATACGTCCTGCACAACAACTTCACCAAAGGAGTCAGGATCGTCTCGAACGATCTCTCCCACCTCAGGCAGATAAATATGTCCCGACAGCGGATTTTTAACGCTGATAACAGGGGTGGTTATGGTTGCTTCAACTTCGGACTTCTCAAAACACAGATCTGCGTCCGTCAATTCGCAGTTGATGAGCTTAAGTCCCTTGCAGTAGCATAAAGGCTGTGTTCCCGATATTTTGCAGTTTTCAAAGGTAACGTTCTCACAGTACCACGCAAGATATTCTCCCTTTACAACACAGTTCCGAACGGTAACATTTTTTGCGTGCCAGAAAGCGTCCTTTGTGTCAAAAAAGCAGTTTTCAAAAACGGAATCCTCAATGTATTGGAAAGAGTATTTGCCCTTAAACTTCACATTACTGAAATTTAAGCGGGAGGAACGCATCATAAAGTATTCGCTTTCCGCGGTACAATCGGTCATTTCCAAGCCGGTTACAGACCAGCCGAACTCAGGAGAAATAATATCGCAGCTGGACATTTTCACCCCGCCGCACTCACGCAGAGCCTTTATTCCGTGGAGCTTGGTGTTTGTGATCTCTATATTATGGGAATACCACAGCGCCGCGCGGCAAAGCTCGGTCATTTCTGAATTTACGATCTTCAAATTGTTATCATGCCAAAAGGGATAACGGAGATTGAGAAAGCAGTTATTGACGGCAATATCCCCGCATTCCTTAAAAGCGCTTTCGCCGTCGGCGGGACCGTCAAACCTGCATTCCTCTACCATAATATTGTGCTTGCCGTACAGCGCTCTTTCCTCGTCAAAGGTTTGGCTTCTGATTATCTCCATTATGTCATGTCTCCTTTATTCTTCAAGAACGATAATTTTTTCACAGTCATATTTTACCACATTTCAGAAAAAATAGCAAATGCGGCAAGAAGGCAAATTGTGAATATATTTTTGCAGTCACAAGAAAAATTTTCAAAAACCTCTTGACAAGTGGGAGAAGGGGTGATATAATAAATAAGCATTCTTAATGAGGCAATTTTATGAATGCGGGTGTAGTTCAATGGTAGAATGTCAGCCTTCCAAGCTGAACACGTGGGTTCGATTCCCATCACCCGCTCCAACCAGGAAAATCCTTTGGGTTTTCCTTTATTTATAAGATAATGTTTATTTCAGATGCGCCACTAGCTCAGCTGGATAGAGCAACCGCCTTCTAAGCGGTAGGTCAAAGGTTCGAATCCTTTGTGGCGTGCCATGCATTTGTCAGCTTGGGAACACCCAAGCTTCCAAATGCGTTTTAAAATAATTTTTTACTGCGTAAAAAATTATTTTTAAAACATGTTTTTGCATTACGGTATATAGTGGTAATTTTGCACTTGCTTTTGTTGGCGGGTTTGTATGTTTTGAGGGTTGAGTGCTGATTATTTTGGGCTTTGGATGCGCCGTGATTTTGCATTTAGTTTAATATGTCGGGTATAGCGTAGTTGGTTAACGCGTCAGTTTGTGGCACTGAAGACCAAGGGTTCGAATCCCTTTACCCGACCCAGACAATAAAACCGCACTATGACAGGAAAGCCTGTTGTGGTGCGGTTTTTCTTGTTTCTGCAGTTCGCCTGCAGATCGGTGAAATTCCTGCTTTTTCGCGCTTTTTCTGCACGACTTCTGCACGTTTTCTTTCGGATTCTGCCGCCAGTTCTCTTCCAAAAAAGTTTTATTTTCTGCTTGCCCTTGCGGGGTTCTGAAAATTTTGGTAAAATAGCTTGCCGACGGGCTCCCTAAAATCTCTTCCGCCTTGCCCCGTCGGCAGAACAAGGCGAACCAAAATTTTCAGGTTCCTGCAAGGGTGCGAAGCACAGAAAATAAAAGTTTTTTTGGCGGAACAGGTCGGATCCGCAGCACACCAACCAGCTTGCCCCCGAGGTCGCCCACTGCGTAAGTGTGAATAGCTGCATAAATTTTACCGTGTACTGTGGATACACGGTATTTTTGTTCTCTCGCACCTTCCTGCACCAACACTGTTATTACCGATACAGCTTTGATGAAGAAATAAAACACTCCTGCCTTGCAGACGGCAGGTACTTTGTAAGCCGGGACACGTAATAAACGGAATGAACAAACCTCCCCATCAGCACAGCCTAATATCCCCAAAATAAAACCTTTAGTAAACAAAATAAAAATCACCGACATTGACTTTGGGGGCACTGGTAATACGCCCCCTTAGACATCAAAGGCTATAAAAACGCATTACAAGCCAATTTACAAGCCCTCAAAATCCTAAAAACGGTCAAAAATTGTTCATAAAAACGGCAAAATCAAGAAAAATATGAACAACGACTATTTTAGTATACTTTATACGTTTAATGAACGTTGTTCAAAAATTCTAACTTTTGCGAAGTATAAATAAATCCCAGGAAGATTTTGAATTTCAATTTTTCCGGTTCCAAAGGTATACTCAAAGTCGTAGTGTCCTCTCCGAAAGCTGAGTGTATATTTTTTGGTTTGCGGAACAGTAAAAAAATAATAAAACATCGCCACTAAAAAACAAGCTATCCATGATATAACCAACAAAATATATTTTATTTAACGGTGTTTAGGATAGCACAATAGGGCGACTCTCTATCACAGCAAAATCTTCAAACACTTCAAAAAATATACACTCAGATTGAGGAGAGGTAAGCGAAGACTTTGAAGTATACCCCCAAGGAAAAATTGAAATTCAAAATCCTCCCGGAAGGAAATCACTAGCAAAAGTTAGAATTTAGTTTCATTAGGTATACCAAGTACATTGTTTAATTTTACCTTTATACTAAGCTCGTCAACGTTCCAAAAGTGTATTATAGGTAAGTTTATGCTGCTGTATACGTTGTCAATAAATATATCTCTGTCCTTTCTGCTGTTATATTTATGTGTGTAGTCGTCAAGCTCTATTGCTACTATCGGTTTAATTGTCACCGGATCGCAGAGTAGGAAGTCAATGTGCTTGCAGCTGATTTTGTTGAACCATTGATAAAATTCTCTCGTGTAGCTCTGTTGGATAGGTTCTACAAAATCAGCTATTCTGACTTTGGAAAGAAGTACAAGGTTGTTAGTCTGACAGTATTTATATAACAAGTTGTACATTATTTTCTCGTGGTTAGTCATTACTGAAGGTTTAAGACGATATGGGAGCTGCTCTCCCTTCTGCATAACTTGTTGATTTTGTTTAGTTGCTTTATATGGTTTTTTATAATATGGTTCAATGGTAGTACGGTAAAATTCTTCCCAACCGTCATCATCGTCATCTGTAAGTTGGTTTTTGGCTGTATTGTTTTCTTGTTTTGGTGGTGTTTCCTTTACGTTATTTTGTTGTATTGCTTTTATTGGTTCTGGTGTGTCCGTTTTCTTTTGATTTTCTATCTGTTCTTTTTTCTCTGCCTGATTATGTATTTCTTGTTTTTCCTGTGGAGGAGTTGATTTAAAAGCTTTTTTATATTTTCGCTCCTTAACATTAACAACTATGATACCTATTATGATAGGTATGAACAGTAATAGAAATGATAAACTTGCTATTAATATCCCTATCTGTTCTTCTGTCATTTTTATTTTCCTTCCATAAGTTTATTTAATTCATAAAGTTTCTTTTTGATCTCCTCCTGTTCTTCAGCATTTTCGGCTTTTGTGTTTTTTTCTATCTGTTTAAGAATTTCTGTTTGCTGGAATATATGATTGTCAATATCTCTAAGCTTGTCAAATTCTTTTTCTTGATTTGAGGCTATGTGTTGTAAAAGTGTTATTATTTTCATAAGGTGAGCTTCAATTATTTCGTTTCTTGCCATTTTTTACTCCTTTATTTTTTGTCATTAAAATTTATTACATTGTCTCCGCTACCGCTATGTTTTTGTTTTATCTTATAGTTATTTTCTTCTTTATATCCTATTCCTCTTTTGTCATTAGTAAGTCCTGCTATGTAATCTAAAGATACATTGTAATATTTTGCAAGGTTTATTATCACGTCAAGAGGTGGTTCTCTTTCCCCTTTTTCGTATCTTATATAACTATTCTTTGATATGTATGCTATTTTAGCGCATTCTTCTTGTGTCAGGTCTTTATCTTCTCTCAAATCTTTTATTCTGTTGTATTTATACATTGGTCTTTCCTCCATAATTATTATATAAAAATACTCCGTTTGGGGTTGACATTTTACCCCAAATGGAGTATTATTATATTGTACTCCATTTGGGGCATTTAGGAGCCTAACCGCCTCCGAAAAAAATAACAGGTTAGAAAGTAAAACAAATGAAATTAAAAAATCCAAAATTAGAAACTTCTTTTTCTTTTGTCTTCTGTCACGATGTTTATTATGCTACCAGTCTTGAAATTTACTGTAGGTATATTGAGGACAGATGTAAAGTTTATTATTTTCTCCGCGCTCATTCTTATAGAACCGGTGACGCTCCTTTAGATATGGTTTACGAAACCGCAGAAGAAGCATATTCTGTTGCAGATAAAATTTGTTCAGAATATCCTCCTATCGAAAAGGATTTTGATTCATTCCCTGCATTTCAAAAGGATAAATTTATAAATTATTGATCTAAATTTAGGAGCTTAACCGTCTCCGAGAAAAAATAATAGGTTAGAAAGTAAAACAAATGAAATTAGTTGAAAGATCCCATGGATATGACATTTATCAATTAACAATGTCTGAAAGCATTATGAGAGGTAGAAACAATCGTCAATTTGTTGCCTTCGTTTCCGGTGAAAATTTTTTATCTGTAGGTTGTCCTGAGGTAGAAAGTGAATCTTTAGCAGATGTCCGTAATTACTGTGAGAAATGGGAGGTAACAGAATGAGTATTGAAGATTTAAAATCCGCTGTAGCCGAAGCAATCGAAGCAGGACTATTCGTTCCCAGCTCCACGGATCCCGAAGAACTCGAAACAGATCTGACCGAGGACGAAACCTTATCCCCCTACCCCTGCAGCAGCTGCAAGCACTTTGACGAGGATCTTCTTAACTGCTCCCTTGAGCACTGCCCCTATATACAGTGTTCGGAAAATGATTTAGAGGGTCAGCAGTATTTATATTAAAGGAGATGTTATGAAGCCATTTAAGTTATCTGATAATATTCAATGTGCGGTAGCTGATGTCCTTACTCAATTTATGTTCACAAATACTATGGATGATGTTTGGAAAGTGTGGGACAGTGTATTCGATCAATATGATTTATGCTCTGATCCTTTCACTGATACTCCTTGTTCTCCTAAAGAGTATTCTAAAAATAAGTTGGAATATGACAGACAAATAATGATTGATAAATTCGGTCATTGTGATGGACTTGAATGACATCAACTTAATAACACGAAAAAGTTCCGGCGGGTTCATCTTAAAGCCCGCTTCCATACCCGAAAGGGTTTACATAAATAACAGGGAATTGACCGCTCCCACAAAACATAGGTCAGAAAGGAAAAATAATGGTAGTTGAAGTTATAGGCACTGAAATTAAATCGGGTTCTTTTACCGATCCTAAGACCGGTAAATCCATTGATTACAACAACTTATTTCTGTACTGCACAAAGGAAAATACCTACTCTTCAGAAGGTTCATTTGGTTTCGGCAAATCTCTCCTTACCGTAAAGATAAAAAACACAGTGGAAAATGTAACCTCCGTTTTCGGTGTTTGCCTGTCTGCTGATGATCTGGAAGGAATGATAGGTCAGAATTATAATGTTTATTACAACGAGAAGCAACAGGTTGATTCCGTCACTCTTTTTACGCCTCCTGTTAAACAGAAAAAAGAGGCTTAAAAATGGAATATCACCTTATTTTACCTACATCAGACAAAGTTTGCTCCTTAAATTTATCTTCAGTTTCGGCGGTCTCCAATTCTATCGCCGAAACTTCCTCCCCGGAGGTCACGGAAGAAACAACGGTATCAGACTTTGAAACTGATGTTATAACAAGACTTGATACTATAATCGACGGCTTACAAGGAATTTTTAATGCTCTGTGGCTCTTCATTGGTATCGTTGTTGTAGGTATCGTTATCAATTTTCTTTGGACGATCATCGCCAAATGGTTTTTCGGCGGAATATAACCGCCTTAAAATACCAAACCTTGCAAGGGTATAAACCTAATCAAAAAATAATGAAAGGAAAAAAACAATGAAAAACAAGAAAAAGTACATCGTTTCCGTCCTCGATAAATTAAACTCCAAGAAGATAGCGGTAGGAGCTGCAGTTTCCACCGGCGCGATCTCTGTTATGTCGGTAGCTGCCAGCGCAGCTGATGCAAGCAGCAATACTTTTACCGCTCCCTCTATCGCTGATGCTGTCAACGGAGCTATGTTCAATCAGATCCTCACCCAGATGACTGATCTGCTCCCTATCCTTCTGCCCGTGGTAGTCGGCTGCCTTGCGTTCCGTAAGGGTATCAGCTTCCTGAAGTCCATGATCATGGGCGCATGATCCTAAAAGGCGGTAAATGCCGCCTTTCAAGCCGATTTAAGAAAGTCGGTTTGAAAAACGGCATTTAAGGAGTAAATTTTATGAAAGTGCATATCAAAGCATTAACGCTGCTGTTAGTCGGCGTTCTTGTTATAAACTGTCTGTCCTTTGGTGTTCCCGTATTTGCTGTTTCTGCACCTTCTCCGGGTATTTCAACGCCCTTCAATCTTTGGCCGCAGAATAAACAAGATCCATTCAGGAAAGCAGTTGAACAGTTTATATATGATCTTTTCGGTTATAGTCCTTCTATCAGCTATGTTGATAATGACGGCACTAATAAAACTGCAACTGCTTCATCTACAAATTCACAAGTTCAAGCTGCTATAGAAGGTTCCGTTTCGGGTGTTTTTGACGAAAATGGCAATATTATAGATGCTTCCTATCAGTCATTAGTTGAAACCAATCGTTTAATTGAAGCATGTTTAGATGAATATTGTAAAGCTATTTCTGAATCTCAATATGTTGGACTTGGAAAACATGTTGACGGTATGTATATTTCTTTTTCTGCTTATGAACAAGGGATCACCAATATTTTAAATCGTGTTGGCGTAGGTGCAAATTCCGGTGTTAGTTGGGGATTGGATATGATAAACGGAGTACCGCATAACAAAGTTGAAATTAGTTCTCCTCTTTCAATTCCCTGTTTTGATTATTTAAAAATTCCATATCAATGTTATACAAATATTGAGGATCCTCTATTTGATATCCGTCGTAATTCAGCAATTAGTGTAGACACAGGAAAATATAATTACTATTATCCTTTTTTTATTACTTCTGATAAAACTCTCTATTGTTTAACATCTATTATTGATCTTTATAGGCTCTCAGATATTCAATTGCTTTTTTATAATCCTTCAGGAAAACAAGATACAAACTCATATGGATCAACCTCTCTTGATAAATACCGTTTATCTTTTAGGTTTTTTAATATAAATAGTAAACTTTATCCTTCTTTTTATTTTGCTTATTATAGTAGTTATTATAATTCATTAAAAAAACTTCAACGTACTTATGGCTATCCTGCATTATCTTCTTTACATAATCTTTTTTCTGATGATAATTCTTTTTTTGATCTCACCATAACACCTACTGTGGATTTTAAAAACGTTTCATATGTTGAAGGTGTTGATACTTTTTTCTATTCTCCTTTAAATAAAGAATACATAACAAGTGAAGAAATTTTAGAAAAAGATATATCTTTAGTTGGTGTATTCTTTTGTAATGGTGCTGATAGAAATTTTCTGAGTTATTCTTCTTCTACTGTTTTTTCAGCCGCAAATCTTCTACCAACATATGACTCTTTTTTTACCGGCGGCAGCTCCTCAACAACATCACCATTATCAGACTGGCAAAAAGCAATATACATTCTTGCCCAGCAGCAGGGAACGACCTATGAGGAGTTACTTAAAAAACTTGATATGATCATAGACTCCCAAGGCAATTTAACGATCGTCGGAGCTGACGGCATAGAATACAAAGTCGATGAGCTTTCCAAAACCTTTGATGAAATATATTCCAAAGTGGACGATATAGCTTCCAGCACTTCGGAGCTTCTCGAATATTTAAAAAGCTTAAATATTGAGAGTTTGGGTGATCTTATTTCTGCACTTGAAGGTACTTTGAACGATCTTAACGAAAGGGATAAGGATCAGACTGCT
>JAAVIE010000012.1 GCA_014799325.1 Oscillospiraceae bacterium | reverse complement strand
TAAGAGCGGTGAAAAATTATCACTTGTTTCCTTAAAGGCGGTGTACCACTCTCACAACTTCTCTGATAGCACAAGTTAAAAAATGCGGACTTCCACTCTCACCACTTTCTTGATAGCACGAATTTCAAAAAGTGTCAGAATTTTCTTCGAAAATTCTGACCGGTTCTGAAAATGAAGAGGAGCGACGCAACGCGGCGCGGAGCTTCATTTTCAGAATTTTGAAATTCTTTTCCAATCAGTAAATTACTGCCAACTTCCCTGGGAGAGACCAAATTAGCATAACTTTCCTTAAAAGCGGACATCTATCAGCACCACTTTTCTGAGAGAACTTCAAATCAGCACAGCTTCCCTAAAAGAACCCAAATCACAACCAACTCACCTAAGAGATAATCATAAAAAATTAACATGAAAGAGTATGCAGTAATGAAAAAAACCACACTGCTTGACCGAATAAACGGAAAAATCGGACACAGGGGAATAAAATTCTTTCTGTACCTTGTCTTTTTTGCCATTCACACAGTGATTTCCGCCTCGGTCTATCTTCCTTCAATAGAACCCAACGAGTTCAGCGCCGCCGCCCTTGCCAATATGATGCTGGGGGGCGACTGGAGCGCCGCAATGGGGAAAAGCAGCTACTTCTACGGCTTTTTGCAGGCAGTTTTGTATATCCCTGCCATGGCGTTCACCAAGGATCCCTTTGTGCAGTACCGTATCATGGTGGTCATAAACGGCGCTGTGATGAGCTTTATACCCGTTATCGCGTATTCCTGCTCCCTTATGCTGGGAGTAAAAAAGCCGTGGCAGTCTGTGATAATGTCAATATGCGCGGGCGGCTGGCTGTCCTGCATGATACACAGCAAATTTATCTGGAATGAGACAGCTGCTATATTTATCCCCTTTTTGGCAGCGTATCTTCTGCTGAAAGCCGAAACCGCAGAAAAGAAAAGCACCAGACGGCTTTACTCCGCCCTTTTGGGTATGACGGCAGGCTTGTCCTACTGCGCGCACCAGCGGCTTTTTGCCCTGATATTGGCGCTGTCGGTGACCCTGATACTGTCACGCTTTGTTTTAAAGAGAAAAACTGCCGCTTTGGGCTGTTACTTCTTCTCCCTTATTGTATTTTTCGGAGCGGCGTTTTTCGGCAATTACTACGTTCAGCAGATCCTGTGGGGAATAAGCGACCCCGCAAGCCTGCGCAACACGGCTGAAAGCTTTTTCGCTTCTCTCCCCGCGGCTTTGTCAAATGGGGGATCAAAGCGCTTCTTCATCTCACTTTTAAGCCAGATATATTATTATATGTGCGCTTCCTGGGGCTTGGGCGCGTTGGCGTTCTCGATCCTGATAATAGTTATAGCAAGGCTCATTTCTGCAAAGATAAAGAGGAAAAAAGGCGGGAATGGCGATAATTCCGATAATGAATCAAAACCCCTTTTTGGCGGCGCAAGAACAGTATTTCTGTTCTTTACCGCTCTTCTGACAGTCTTTATGCTCTTTATCGGAGTGTGCTACCGCTTTGGCGCGGATAACTTTTCCTCAAGCCAAAGCACAATTCTTTTCGGACGGTACCTTGACAGCGTTATCCCTCTTACAATAATGCTGATCATGACCTTCATCTATACCGAGGAGCTGCAGAAAACACAGATATACGGCGGAGTTGTCACAATGGGCGTCACCTACACCCTGTTTTTCATAATAGGCAGAAGCTCGGTGCTGGGTGCGGAATCCGCTTCTATCAGCCCTATCCTGTGCATATATCCTGTTATGTTCGGGGAAAGTACATCATCGCTGGTGACTTCCACGGGACTTATTGCGGCGGTAAGCTGTTCCTTGTGTATCATGGCGCTGCTGCTGGTAATAGTTTCCTGCTCTGCAAGGCGGAAAAACGCTATTATTTCTTCGGTGGTGCTGATGTTTACACTGTACTCCGTGGCATTTGGCTCGCTGTACTATCTCCCGCTTTCAAGAAGCGAGAGCATGGACAAAAGCAGCGAATACATTCAGCTTTCCGCATATATTTTCAACAGCAGCGAAGCCCCCGCCCTCTCCGCATATAGATGTACAAGAAGCTGTGTTATGACAGTTCAGTATCTTAATCAGAATGTAGGCATGTACACGGCGGAGACCGTGTCGGAGCTGAAAGAGGACACCTTTGTAATAATGCCCTCGGACGCGCAGATAAGCTTTGAGGGAGTTCAGGGCAGACCTGTTTTTGAGCTGCTGGGTCAAACGGACAATTACCGGATATACGCTTACGGCGAAAGAGCAAAAGCGTATGCGCAGGCTCAGAGCGGCATCGGCGAGGAGGAAGAGGTATCGCAGTCCGAAACCGCAGACAGCGCTTCTCCCGAAAGCCCTTCGGACGTTACAGACAGTACAGCGGCTGATGCTGCGGCAAACGTTACCGCTGCCGCAAGCGGTTTTCCCAATAATAACTGATAACTTAATAGTATAACAATCTTTTCATCATTTCAAAAGAGGTCAAAGAAACAAAAAATGCCAATCATCAAAAAGAAAGCAAAGCAGCCCAACCCCGCCCGAACCCTTACCCTAAGCCTTTTGGCGATAATTGCGGCAGGAACGGTTTTGCTTTGTCTGCCCTGTTCCTCAAAGGACGGGACTTGGACGAATTTTATAGACTGCTTTTTTACCGCAGTTTCCGTTACCACAACTACCGGGATCACTGTAGTTGACACCTTCACCCACTGGACTATATTCGGTCAGATAATACTTATGGTCATGACCGAGATAGGGGGCTTGGGTCTGGTAATTATCCTTACCTTCTTCAACTTTGCTGCAGGAAGAAAAATGGGGCTTATGAAAGCCAGCGCCATTGCAGGAGAGGTCAGCGTCAGCGGAGTTGTGGGCATAAAGCGGCTCTTTATCCGAATAGGTACATATACCCTTATTATGGAGGGGGCAGGGGCAATAATACTGTGCTTCACCTTAGTTCCGAAATACGGCGGCTACGGCGTTTTCATGTCCATATTTACCGCCATTTCCGCATTCTGCAACGGGGGAGTGGATCTGTTCGGCATCGGCAGCGGTCTTTCCGAATACAGCAATTCGCCACAGGTACACGCGGTCATTGCCGCTTTGGTATTTTTAGGGGGAATAGGCTTTGTGGTATGGGACGATATCAGAAACTATTACAGGACAAAGCGGCTTTCCATGCACACCAAGCTGGTGCTTATTTACAGCGCGGCGCTGTTTTTCATAGGCTTTTTGGCATATTTCCTTGTTACCATGCTCCACGGGGAGCAGTTCAGCGATATGTCCATACCGGAAAAGATGTTCTGTTCAGCCTTTACCAGCATTTCCGCAAGATCGGCAGGTTTCAACATACATGATATCGGTCTTGCCAACGACTTTGCAAAGACTACCACCACACTTCTGATGTTTATCGGCTCCGCACCTGCATCTACGGGCGGCGGTATAAGAGTTACCACTCTTGCCATTATGCTGGCTACCGTTGAAGCTGTGCTGAAAAACTACGACGACGCGCGGCTTTACGGTCACAGCGTCAGCAAGAGATTGGTATATAAGGCATTGTCGGTGCTTATCCTTTCGGTAATTTTTGTGGTGGTATTCTTTACGGGAGTGTATCTCCTGAACCCNCAGATNCCCGAATCGGATATACTTTTNGAGATAGTTTCCGCCTTTACCACCACAGGCTTNTCCGCAGGAGTTTCCGCCGAGGTGGGNGCTGTTTCAAAGCTNTTATTGTGTATAGCNATGATGGCGGGAAGAGTGGGGCCCGTNTCGCTGCTGCTGTCCTTTAAGACGGATAAGGGCGATAACGATAAGGGTAANATNCTCCCGGGCTGTGANATTNTGATAGGTTGANATAATGCNGCAACAGGTGAANATNTGATAGGTTGATTTNNAANATGGACGAAAAATTCANNCTNAGCAACAACATTNATATATATGTNANNGAGGATCACCGCTTCGGCACAGACGCTGTTCTTTTGGCGGACTTTGCNGCTCCCTCNNCNANTATGACGGTCTGCGACCTTTGCACAGGNTGCGGCATNATTCCCCTTTACTTNTGCAAAANCAANATNCCNAAAAAAATATACGGNGTGGAGCTTCAAAAGGAAGCCTCGGAGCTGTTTNAAAGATCCATAAGNGAAAACGGNTTGGAGGACAGNGTGGTTTCCCTNAACGCCGACCTNACCGNCCTTGANNANCTCGNANANNTTATTCCCCNAAATACCNTGGATATGGTAACGGTNAATCCCCCNTANTANAAGGAAAANTCNGGGAAGGAAAGNCTGTCGGAAGCNCANAGGATAGCNCGCCATGAGATNGCCTGTTCTTTGGAGCAGGTGATAGGGGCGGCGGANTNTCTGCTGAAATTCGGCGGCACTCTCAAAATGTGCCACCTGCCCGAAAGGCTTGGGGAGATATTCTATCTTATGATAAAATNCGGCATACAGCCNAAAAANCTNACNTTGGTTTCCNACAAGANAGGGGAAAANCCGTGGCTTGCCCTTGTTTCGGGGAAAAAGGGNGCNAANGCGGGNCTGGAGGTCACCGANCCNTTNGTNATGAGGGAGGAGAACGGGGAGTATACCGAAAAAGTCAGAAGNATTTATGAATAATTCCGAAAACGGCAAATCAGATTTTGCGGAGGCTGCCATGGACTGCTTTACAGANGAAAGAGACTATAAANTATTAGAGAGTGACAAATATACATTTTTTGTTCTTAACCGCGTTATGGGCGGAGAATGCCAACTGCTTCTGACCGATCATGAAAGGCTGATNATTTGCTTTACCTGCTATCCCTATCCGGTATGGATATGGACGCCTGACGATGTGACGGNGGAAGAAAAGGAAAAAGCATACAAGCTNGTGAAAGAAAACGGTTTGCTCACCGAGGGGCAAACCTTCAATCTNAAATATGACTTAGCCGATTATTTTATAAAAAGAGCGTCGGAAGATAAAAGGATCCTATCCATACAAAAAAATATGNTCGCCTATGACTGTCCGAACCCCATAGAACCGAACACGCAAACCGACGGCGAATTATACAGATGTACGGAGGAGGATATCGANGAACTGATCGAGTTTATGGAACTCTTTCATATAGAAACGGGGATAGACCAAGACNGTCTGCAAGCATACCGCCGCAAAGCGGAGGAAACCATAAGAAGCAGCAGTTACTTCTTTTGGAAAAATGCAGAGGGCAAGCACACGGCTGTCTGCAGCCTGAGNCCAAACGGCGTCACAGCAGGCGTCGGGTTAGTGTATACACGCAAGGAGTACCGAAGAAAGCACTACGCGGAAAATCTTGTTTATCNGGTCACCAAAATANCAAAGGACACAGGATATNNGCCTACNCTTTATACCGATGCAGATTACGCCGCATCTAACGCTTGTTATATGAAAATCGGATATGTCCTNAAAGGCAAGCTGTGTACTATAGGTTAAGAATAAAAANANAAAAAANAACCAATATGAAAAATTTACCANAAACCAACTGAAAGGANAAAAATTGGGCAAGCTATATATAGTNGGAACACCGATAGGCAATCTGGGCGACTTTTCCCCNAGAGCAAGGGAAATTCTNGGCGANGTAGACTTTATCCTTGCCGAGGACACAAGGGTCAGCGGCGCGCTTATGTCNAAATTCGGGATAAAAAAATCTCTGATGAGCTATCACGAGCATAACGCAAGGCAAAGAGGCGAGGAGATCCTCCCGCGGTTGTTGGAGGGAGAAAGCTGCGCAGTAGTCACCGACGCGGGAATGCCCTGCATAAGCGATCCCGGGGAAGAGATAGTAAAGCTTTGCGCAGAGCATGAAATAGAGGTGATCACCGTTCCCGGACCTACAGCCGCCATGTCAGCCCTTGCCATAAGCGGACTTAACACAAAGAGATTTTGCTTTGAGGGATTTCTGAGCGTCACCAAAAGAATACGCAGAGAGCATCTTGAACAGCTTAAGCCTTTACCGCAAACACTGATTTTTTACGAAGCGCCCCATAAGCTGAAAAACACCCTGAACGATCTCCTTGAAATATTGGGAGACAGACGTATCAGCCTTTGCCGTGAGCTTACAAAAATTCACGAAGAAGTCATCAGGGGAACAATTTCCGAAATGATAGACTACTACAAGGAACAGGAACCGAGAGGGGAATATGTCCTTGTGGTTGAGGGAGCGGAGGAGAAAAAGGAGAGCGACTTCACCCTGGAGCAAGCGGCGGAGCTTGCGAGGGAGCTGAAAGAAAAGGGAATGAAGCCCTCGGAAGCCTGCAAGGAAGCGGCTAAACAGAGCGGATTCGGCAAATCCGAGATATACGGGGTTTTGGTGGGTAAGAGAGAGCTTGACAATATTTGACCTATACAAATTACAGGACAATATAGAATATATTCAAAAACGATGATAAAAAACGATCACATTTCGGAGCTTTCCGAGAAAGGATACACCATGAATAAACAAACAAAAAACACACTTACAATTATTTTAGCAATAGGCGCGATCCTGGCAGCAGTAGCCGTCCTCATCTTCAAGCTTGGACAACAGTCCGCAAGCAACGCAAACTGGGGCGAGTACGACGACTACGGCTGGTCATAATTTGAAAAAGCTTATTCTTCCCCTGCTGATAGGAACACTGTCGGTACTGCTGGCGGTCATTATCCTGGTATTCTTCAACCCGCTGAAAGGACTTTTTGACGAGGTCTTTGTGGAGCAGAACGATGAACCATTGGGCGACGTTGGCTTTAAGCTGATATGGAGAGAGTCCGAAAGCTCGGAGTACCGTGAAGCCGCCGACACTCCCGTAAAAATGGCGGAACACTATTTCGAGTGCTTTTACACCGCTTTGGGCGATAAAGAGGCAGACTGTACGCAGGCGCTGTCAAACTTGTATGCAAGCAGCTGCGAGGATCTGGTTTACGACCTGGCGGCTTTAGGCTCCTGCGCCATGCGGCTGGAGGGCTCGGCTATTGATCTGGGCATGAAAAGCGTTAATGTACACTTATGGCTGAAAAATATCGTGCCTATCGGAAACGACGGATATGTTATCACTGTAAAGCAAAGCGCGGAGATAGTATTCAAAACTCTCAAAGGCATTTCAAGCGGAGAGGGGATATACGACCATACCTTTGTTTTTGAGAAACACAGCGGAAGCTGGTATATAACCTCTCACGAATGCGATCAGGGGGTATGGGGTTACGGTACAAAGGTAATGAATACCCTTTGCGGCAGCGGCTCCCCCTCTTACGATCTTTTGAGAGAAAAGCTGAAGGATTTTAAAAAAGTCCTGCCCTCAAAGATAAGCGCCATTTCCGACCTGATCACTGTAAAGGGCTACGGCGCTTTGCCCGAGGTACAGCAGCCCTACAACAGAGAGGGCGCAATGGAATACGCCAAGCGCTGGAGCAACGCCATAGACGAGGTGCGAAACACCGAGGTGTGGAACGACTACGAAGACGACAGCGTGAATTTCGTTTCACAGTGCATCTTCGGCGGTATAGGAAAAATGGACGTTGAGGGAAAAAATAAGTGGAAATGGTTCGACCCTAAGATAGATCTAGAGAGTTCGGACAGCGGCTGTTCAAACTCCTGGCTCAAGGCGGAAAGCTTCTGGACATACTGCACCGAAAACGACCACAGGGGAGTGTGCTGCCTTGCAGGGGCAGCGGGAGGACAGCTTGAAAAGGGCGACGTGATACAGCTTATGCTGAACGGTACGGCAGTTTCACAGGTGATGATCACCGATGTGGTGACAGACGTTCATAAGAATACTTTGGATTTCCTGGTAACAGGGCATGACAGCGAATATGTGAATTTTCCACTAAGCCTTATTCCTTGCGACAGCGTAAGGTTTATCAAGGTGGTAGGGTGGAACGATTAAATATATACACACCACACCTAAAAGCGGATTTCCTCATGGCGCAGCTGCATGAAAGAACCCAAATTACCGCCAACCTCCCTAACAGAACCAAATAACACAACTTCCCAAAAACAAAAAAAGTAGGTACACAGCATGGGCTTCGTAGACTTAAAAAACGTATGCAAACGCTACAAGGTGGGGGAAATAACCATTTCCGCCGCCGATAAAATAGAATTTTCCATAGAAAAGGGCGAGCTTGCCATAGTCCTGGGCCCCTCAGGCTCGGGAAAGACTACAGTTCTGAACCTTTTGGGCGGAATGGACACCGCCGATGAGGGAAGCATTCTTGTGGACGGTCATGATATAGCAAAATACAACCGAAAACAGCTTATCGGCTACCGCAGGAACGAGATAGGCTTTGTGTTTCAGTTTTACAACCTGATACCAAATCTTACTGCCAAGGAAAATGTGGAGCTGGCAGCGCAGACCTGTACCGACTTTATACCCGCCCTTGATATATTGGAGCAGGTGGGGCTGAAGGACAGACCCGACAACTTCCCCTCGCAGCTTTCGGGAGGAGAACAGCAGCGTGTGGCTATCGCAAGAGCACTTGCAAAAAAGCCAAAGCTGCTGCTATGCGACGAGCCTACGGGCGCGCTGGACTACAACACAGGCAAGCTGATCTTAAAGCTTTTGCAGGACACTTGCCGACAAAGCGGAATGACAGTAATTCTTGTTACCCACAACTCTGCGATAGCGCCTATGGCAGATAAGGTCATACATCTGAAAAACAGCAGGGTGAATAATATTGAGATCAATCCCGATCCCACGCCTGTTGAGGATATTGAGTGGTAGATTTGGACGAGTTGGGATAGTGGGGATAGTTTGGAGAATTTGGAGAATTTGGTGAGTTTGATGTGTTTGGAGAACTTGGATAGTCTGGAGAATTAGATAGCGCGATAAAATTTACATATTCGGAAAGGAAGTCCAAATGGAGCTTGAAGAGGGAATTGCCGTAATAGAAGCCATAATGTTCGCTTACGGCGAGCCTATAAGTATAGATAAGCTGTCGGAGGCGTCACAAATAGACAGAGACACCACCGCAAAGCTGGTAAGTCAGCTTGAAAGAAGATATAACGTTCAGGGAAGCGGTCTGAGGATAGTAAGGCTGAACAACACCTATCAGATAGCCACACGCCCCGAAACTGCGCCTTATGTGAAGGCGGCGCTGGACAACTATCGGCAAACGCCCCTGTCGCAGGCGGCTATGGAATGTCTTGCAATAATCGCATACAATCAGCCTGTAACAAAGGGCTTTGTGGAGCAGATAAGAGGTATAGACAGCAGCAGTGTTGTCAACACTCTCTTTGACAGAGGCTTGGTGGAGGAAGCAGGACGGCTGGAGCTGCCCGGCAGACCCATAGCCTACAGGACTACCGATACCTTTTTACGGTGCTTCGGTATTGGAAGCCTTGCGGAGCTGCCGCCGCTGCCTACCGAAGAAGGACAGATGAGCCTGGAGGAAATGGATCAGCAGGAGATCGACAGCTTTGCAGAGCAGTTGGCGGAGCAGGTGGGAGATATTGACGAATAAAATTTTAACCTGTATCGCTTAAAAATTTTACGAAAAGGGGGTCGAATAATGACAGCAGCAGTTATAGCAATTTCCATTATAGCTTTTATAGTCCTGCTTATAGTCCTTTTATTGACCGCCTATGTAAAATTAGAGCTGGAATATGACAGTGAGCCTTTTGTAAAGGTGAAATATCTTATATTCTCCCGAATACTGATGCCCGAAACAAAGTCGGCGATCAGAAGAAAAAAGCGAAAAGAGAAAAGGGAAAAGAAAAAGCAGGAAAAGGCAGAAAAAAAGAGAAGAAAAGAGTTGAGAGGACAGCACCTGAAATCGGGAAAAAAATCGGGAAAAAATAAGCCCCCTCAAAAAGCTGCTTCGGCACAGAAAGCGCCACAGGTTCCAAAGGGAGACGGGGCGAAAAACGTTGGGGCTAAAACCGCGGCCGATAAAAGCAAAAATGTGAATATTTCGGACAAGACCATTCCCAAAAAAGGAAAACCTAAGCCCGATCTCGATATGATAATAAACTGTGTAAACGCCGCAAAGCCCCACGTCAAAAAGCTTTTCAAAAAGATCCGCATCTATGACGTATTTGCGGAGATCGTGGTGGGGGGCGACGACGCGGCAAAGACTGCGCTGAGCTACGGCACACACTGCGCCGCCATAAACGGCTTTATCGCTTTTCTGAAAAACAATGTCAGCTTTCAAACGAAAAAAATCGACATAAAAGCCGACTTTGACCTTGAAAAATCAAACTACTACGTCTACGGAAAGGTCAAGCTCAGACTTTGCACACTGCTGTCCTGCCTGATCTGGGGCTATTCCGCAGTTCAGGGAGCAATGAACGGAGAGCCGCCCAAGGAAAAGGAACAAAGCAATAAAACCGCAAAGAAAGCGGCTTGATATGAGTTTTACAGACCGATACGGCTTGATCAAAAGTACATTATCAGGGTTATAAGTGAGGGCAGAATTGCCCGTGTTTATAATAAATAAAAAATGCGGTTTGCCGCAATGACAGAAAGGAAAAAATATTATGGCAGAACATCTTGAAGGACTTATGAGTACATCTATGGAGAAGATCCGCGAGCTGGTGGACGTAAACACTATCATTGGCGACGCCGTTACTTCCCCTGACGGAACTATCATTATCCCTATTTCAAAGGTTTCTTTCGGCTTTGTTTCGGGAGGCTCGGACATTCCCTCCACCGTTACAAAGGACGTTTTCGCAGGCGGTTCGGGGGCAGGTATCACCATTAAGCCACAGGCTTTTATCGTTATCAAGACTGACGGCGATGTCAAGATGCTGGAATTAGGCTCCAAGGACAGCCCCATGGATTCCCTTATCGAAAATGTTCCCAATCTTGTAAGCAAGGTAAAGGATATTTTTGAGAAGAAGGACGATAAGGACAGCGAAGAAGAATAATAATATTTTTTAGCAGGACAGGCTGAAAGCTTTGTCATAAACAGTCATTACGCCGCCCCTTTTTGCATACAATGGTTGTACAAAAATCAGAAATCAGTAATCAAAAAGGACGGGCGTTAATGATATGAACAGATGTTTTAAAAAGCTTTTTCCTATTATTTTGGGGGTAATCACTCCCTTTTGCCTTGCCGCTTCGGCGTTTGCCGAAAACGATCCCAATAACACTGATAATACCGATCTTGACCTGTCTGCCGCAGGAGCAGTTGTGATAAACGCAGATACGGGATCAGTGATCTATGAGCATAACGCTTATGAGCAAAGGGCAATGGCAAGCACCACCAAAATCATGACAGCATTGCTTACAGCGGAAGCGGGAGATCTTGACACAAGGTTTACCGCTGACAGCTATGCCATAAAGGTGGAGGGCACCTCCATGGGCTTAAAGGAGGGTGACATCGTTACCCGCCGAGCCTTGCTTTACGGTATGCTGCTGCCCTCGGGAAACGACGCGGCAAATGCGGCAGCGGTAAGTGTCAGCGGTTCTATGGGCGAGTTTGTGAAGCTGATGAATAAGAAAGCGGCAGAGCTGGGATTAAAGGACACCCACTTTGCCAATCCCTCGGGGCTGGACGCGCAGGGGCATTATACTACCGCTTACGATTTGGCAATGCTGGCAAGGGCGGCTTTGGATAACCCCGTTTTTGCAGAGATATGCAAATGCTCAAGCGCAAGGGTGGAATTTGGAAATCCCCCTTACATGAGAACGCTGTCAAATTCCAACAAAATGCTGTGGCAGTATGAGGGCTGTGTGGGAGTAAAGACAGGCTTTACCGACAATGCAAGGCGGTGCCTTGTTACGGCGGCTGAGAGAAATGGCGTAAGGCTCATAGCAGTGACTTTGTCCGATGCCAACGATTGGGCGGATCATGCGGCTATGCTGGACTATGGCTTTACGCAGGTGAAGCCTACCGAGATCGTGCTGCCCTCGCCTATCGTTGTTCCTGTGGCAGGGGGGAGCGAGGAGCAGGTGACTTTACAGTTAGCGGAAAAAATAACACTGCCTCTTTCCGAAGAGGAAAACCAAACTCTTTCAATACAGATCAACACCGAGCCTTTTTTGTACGGCGGCTTTGAAAAGGGAACAGCTGTGGGTACAGCCTGCGTTTATCTGAACGGCGAGTATGTCTGCTGTACCGATTTAGTAACGGAAAAGGCAGTGGCATCAAGCTGTGAAATGGGCTTTTGGGAGAAGCTGTGGTGCTTTTTGAGAAGAGTGTTTTTCTAAAAGATATTTTCCAAAAGCATAAATGTGAAAATGGTTTTGGGGAAAACTGCGGCGCTTTTTGAGAAAGGCATTTTCCCAAAAAAGAAAATTCTCAAAAAGATAAAGAATTATAAAAAGGACTTTTAAAAATGCTGACAAGACTGCAAAAAATAATCTCCGACAGCGGCTACTGTTCACGGAGAAAGGCAGAGGAATTTATAGAGAAAAAGGCGGTAAAGGTAAACGGTCACACCGCCGAAATAGGCGACAGGGCAGACCCCGACAAGGATCTGATCACTATCTATGGAGAAAAGCTGAACACCAAAGGGGTCGCCCTGAGATACATAAAGCTGTATAAGCCGAGAGGGTATCTTACATCTATGGAGGACTCCCACTCGGACAAGCTTATCACCGATCTTCTTAAGGATATTCCCGAAAGGGTGTACCCTGTGGGCAGGCTTGACAAAAACAGCGAGGGCATTATTATACTTACCAACGACGGCGCTTTTGCCAATGACATAGCACACCCGAGAAAGCATATAGCAAAAACCTACCGCGTAACTATCCCCTCAAAGGTAAATGAGGAGCAGTTAGCCCGAATGACGGTGGGGATAGAAATAGAAAAGGGCGTAACAACGCAGCCATGTACAATAAACGTGCTGACAGAAGCTCCCGAAAGAACGGTGCTTGAATTTATCATCACCGAGGGCAAGAACCGCCAGATAAGAAAAATGTGCAGCGCCGTGGGCTTGGAGGTTTCAAGGCTGAAAAGGACAAGCGTAGGGGGCGTTAAGCTGGGTATGCTTAAGCCCGGAGAGTATAGGGATCTGACGGCGGAGGAGATGAGGACGCTCAGGGCGGCTATGGGAAAAAGTGATGCGCCAAGAAAAAAGCGGGCTAAGTAAAAACTTTCTTAATAGAGCGGTAAAAATCAGCACAACACTCCTACAAGCGGATT
>JAAVIE010000011.1 GCA_014799325.1 Oscillospiraceae bacterium | reverse complement strand
CTTTTCCGCTACGCAGTTGAGGTTGAAATGATCATCATGATACTGTCGGAGCTGGCGGATATTCCACCCAAAATCATAGAAGAATATAGAAAAGAAGCAATCCGAAATGTCCGCAGAACTCGTGGGAAAATCAATCTTGACGATCTCATTGCAAGAAATAATCGGGAGCTTGCAGAGCAAAAAATATCGGTTCAAGGCACTGATAAAGATACCATTATCAACGAATACACAATAGATGATTGTGTTTTTATGGAGGATAATATATGACCAAGTTTAGCAGAATGAAGTTATTTTTCAAATCATGTTTGCTGTTTTTCAGCAGACGTGCCGAAGTCGAAATTGAAAACTCTATGCCTATGATAGACGGATTTTCGGTGATAGATAACGTACTGTACTACATAAGCGGCAAGACAAAAATAAAGATCCAAGAACACTTCGCCGAAACAAAAGTGACAGCCCTTGATCTTGTAGAGAGTGCAATTAAGTATGAGAAACGCACCGAAATGGCAGGATAATTTTTGAAAAAAACATAGACATTACGCCCGCATTATGGTATGATACAGTTGTAAGCAATGTGTTGTAATGCGGGTTGTTTCACAACAGGAGGTAAAAATAAATGAAACAACAATATAACACAGCACTTTATTTAAGACTCAGCCGTGACGATGAACTGAAAGGCGAGAGCGGAAGCATATCCACACAGAGAACAATGCTCACTCAATATTGCAAAGAGCAAAAAATGAGAATTGTAGGTGAGTATGTTGATGACGGTTGGTCGGGTACAAATTTTGACAGACCGAGCTTTCAGCGGATGATTGATGATATTGAGGACGGAAAAATCAACTGCGTCATTACAAAAGACCTGTCAAGACTTGGCAGAAATTATATCTTAACAGGTCAGTATACCGAGATTTATTTCCCATCAAAAGGAGTTCGATATATAGCATTGAACGATGGAGTTGACACAGAGAAAGGTGAAAGCGAGATAGCACCGTTCCTGAATATTCTCAATGAAATGCATGCCAGACAGACGAGCAAAAAAGTTAAGGCAGCATTAAATGCCCGTTTCCGTGACGGAGCGCATATGTGCAATATGGCTCCTATCGGTTACAAAAAGCACCCGGAAATCAAGGGAAAATTAATCCCCGATGAGGATACAAGGTGGATAGTCGAAAAGATATTTGATCTTGCTGCACATGGTGTGGGAGCCGCAAAAATTTGCAAAACTCTCAGCGAGGAACATATACCTACTCCGGCATATATAAATTATCAAAAATACGGTTTGTACGCACACCTCATTGAGGGGCGGCCCGAAAGCAAGAGGTACGATTGGATAGTATCTCAAGTCAAGAATTTGCTGAAAAACGAAGTGTATATTGGAAACAGCATACACTATAAGCAGTCCACGATATCCTTTAAAAACAAAAAACTGCAAAGAAAACCGGAAGAAGAATGGCTGCGTATTGAGGGAACCCACGAGCCGATAATTTCGCAAGAGGTGTGGGAACAGGCACAGGCACATATCAATAGCCGAAAGCGTTCCTCAAAAAACGGCGAAACACAGATCTTCGCAGGACTTATCAAGTGCAGCGACTGCGGTAAAGCATTAAGACTGTTAAATAATAAATCGGGATCAAGGACAACCGTGGACAAGCATTATATGTGCAGCACATTCAGCACCTACGGCAAAGAAAAATGCTCCATACATTACATACAGTATAAGGTTCTTTATGCAGTTGTACTTGAGAGACTTCGCTACTGGATCAAGCAAGCGCAGGCAGATGAAAACAAGCTGCTTGCACGTCTCAAAAAAAGCGATGATAAGCAGCGGGATTCGGAGATCGCTCATTCAAAAAAAGAATTGGTAATGGCGGAGAAACGACTTAAAGATCTCGACAATTTATTCGTGAAAATGTATGAGGACAGAGCTAACGGAACCGTCACCGAGCGAAATTTTGCCATGCTTTCGGAAAAATATCAGCAGGAGCAGATCAAGCTTGAAGATCAGCTTGAAGTGCTTAGGAACAAGCTGCAAAGCTCCGAGCAGGACAAGGATGCTGCCGAGCATTGGGTAAAGCTGATACGAAAGTATACTGACCTTACAGAACTTACCGCACCGCTTTTAAATGAGTTAATTGAAAAAATAGTCGTTTATGAGGGAGTCAAGGATGACAATGGAAACCGAACCCAAGAGGTTGACATTTACTACCGATTCGTGGGAATGATTGATTAGTTGTACACATTATGCCCTATTGGGCGAAATATTTGTTATATCCTTAAGTATGTTAAACCGGTTTTTACTGTCCCGACCCACTGCCCTCCATTAGGCTCTCATATTCCACCCGTAACATCTTACAATATCTTAAGCCCTGCTGTCCATTTCCGCAGAGCCTCTGACTATCTTATACAAGCGTTTTTCTGTTTCTGTTTCGGTCTCCACCGCCACCGTCAGATCGTCAACCTTGTTATTTAAAATCAACTTGAAACCCTATAAGCACATTATTGCCATAATACAAAAGCAGATCAGCATCCTCGAATGTGTAATATTCACGACCTGATGCATCAATTATAATAGCTTCGCCAAACTTGTCCTGAATTTCCTTTTTTCGGGTTTCCAATGTTTTGAAATCTCCTATAGACGTGCCGATCTTGTCGCCTAAGTGATAGACTTGGTTCTCAGGGAGATACCAGTAATCATTTCTTTCATTTTCATCAAATCTTCGCACAAAAGTTTCCCCATTGTCATAATGCATTATGACTGTCGTTCCACAGTACAGATTATCCTCTTTTGTAAACACATTATAAAATATTTGATCATAACCGCCGTCATCGTCAAAATGCGTAACGCTGGAGGGAATCTTTTCAAGTACAAAGAGCTCATTTAGCTTTTCAAATGTCGTAGGTAAGGCTATTGATATATCGTTTAATGTTATGGAGGAACAATAGTCAACCAGATACTCACCCGGATTAGTAAGTTCTTCGGATTGAGTATAGGCTGCATTATTGGGGATTGTAGTGCTGTTTTTGCTGCACCCGTTCATAGAAAACAACATAATAATAATAATTAAAAACAGGCTGAAATATTTTTTCATTCAATAACTCCTCTAAAATAATCTTATTATTACTGATTACCGTAAATTTGATAATGTATCTTAGCTGCCCTCCATAAGGCTCTCATAATCCAGCCCATACCTTCTNGCAATGTCCTCCGCCCTGCTGTTCATTTCCGCAGAACCTCTGACTATCTTAAACAGCCGTTTTCCCGTTTCGGTCTCCACTGCCACCGTCAGATTATCAACAGGCGAAACACAAATATCAAGAGAATTGAGCTTTTCGGGCAGAAAAATCAGATCATGAATGTGAGTAATAAAGATACCGCGNCAGCCCTTTGCGCTCATGGCCTTTATGACCTCGGAAGCTATNGCNGANGCCTCGGNNGCGCTNGTTCCCGAAAANGATTCATCNCAGAAAACCATGGTGTANNTGTCCACGCTTTTCATAAGACTGCTCATTCTCTCGCACTCGTCCATAAAGCGGCTTTTGGTTATGCTGTCCTTTTGGGTGAAATGCAGAAGTATCTCGCTGCANGGGCTCATTTCCGCATACTCGGCAGGCACATACAAGCCAAGCTGAAACAAAGCCTGACACACTGCGGCGGATTTTTGCGAAAAGTGTTTTTCCTCCGCCGTTAGCCCCTGTGAANATNTATATCATTCCCTNNNTGTCAAAGCTGATGTCGTTGAGGGTCATGTGATCTACTTCAATAACATATTNGGGATTGTACAGCTGTTTTACCGTAAAACGCTTTTCTTCCTTTGGGAAAGCCTTGGGGCGGCAGACAGGATAGTTCATGCTTTTCAGCTTGTAGAAGAATTCCGCGGCGGCAATGAGAAAGCGCAGATCGCTGTAATAGCCGATAAGGAAATTNACCTTTGCCTGGGAATAGTATTTTACGGCAGGCTTCCANGANCGNAGNGCGTTTTTCAAGATCCTTTGCAGTCCCGAATTTATNGCGAACTGATACCTGTCCCTTTCCTCCTTNGAAAGNATTCCCGCAGGAACGGNAAGNGGAGCNGCGCAGACAAAGGAATTTGTGCTTATATCCGCTCTCAGCAGCTTNTCTATAATGTTGCCCGACATATAGTTCTGATTATTCACGCAGACTATTCCCGCTTCCACAGGGTGCAGGGCAAGNTCAACGTTTACGCCGATAGTCACGCTTTTGAGGGATTGGATAATATCAATATTGTCGGGCAGACTTTTCTTTATCTTTTCGTATTCCTCGCTTTTGCAGACAGAGTTTATTTCATCTCTTACGGTATTGAAAAGCTGTGAGTTCAGCTCAAACCCGTTGAGCTTGTCATAAAGATAATCCACTAAATCAAGATATATTTGCAGATCTCTTACCGAATACAGATCGTCAAGCTCGTCGCTGGCTGCTGAACCGATAGAGCGTATCTCGCGGAGTGCGTCTATCTGCGGAACTGTTTCTAACATAGCGTCGTACAGCTTTTTATTTTCCATAAGATCGGTGAGAGCGTCAAGGCGGTAGTTGATCACTTCTATGTCGTCGGTGAGAAAGTTTTCCAGGTTTATGTAGTCCTTGCCGTTCCAGGAATTTTCCTTGAATTTCACCATTTTATCAACGCCGAGTTCTTTGAGAAAGCTTAAATTTTTCATATTTTTCTTATCAATGACCTCCCATTCCGCTTATTATCGCATTAAACAATTCCGCTATCAGCCGTCTTTCCAAAAAGGACAGGAAAAAGTCGGCAACAAAGCTCACCGCCACTATTATTATCAGCAGCGTCTGGGAATAGCTTGACCTTTTCCACAAAAGACGGACAAAGCTCAAAAGGCAGTATATCTCAAAAGACACCACAAGTCCGCCCGCAGGGGCGAAATAGTAGTACATCAGAACCATTCCTATATTGAGGAAGAAAAGGTGGAGGAGGGTGGTCAGTATTATGCTGTATCTTGGGATAATTATGCTGTGGTTGTTTTCGAGATATTCTTTGCTGTTTTTTACAGTAAATATCATTTTTATACCTCAACTTTTGTTTAGTATAAATTACAGCAGTCAGCCGCTTAATGTCACACTATCTGACATTGCATTTCAGCATCAGCAGATCAAACCTGCAAACCTTCCCAAACTGCACCTCGCTGCAATTCTCCAAAAAAGGCTTGAACCCCAGCCTTTCATAAAGCCGCTTGGCATCTGCATTGTCGCTTTCCACTCCGATAGTGAACTCAAATATTCCCCTTTTCAGACATTGGGAAATTGCGCAGGTCATCAAAGCAGTGCCTATGCCCTTTCGCCTAAAATCGGGCAAAACGCGCAGG
>JAAVIE010000010.1 GCA_014799325.1 Oscillospiraceae bacterium | reverse complement strand
GGAATAGCTGTCTTTGGGTGAAGCAGGTTTGTGTTGGGATCGACTCCACGAACTTCGGCTTCCCCGGCACCTTGTATTGCTCTGACGGTACATGAACTGTCACCCTGTTCAACCGCAAAACCCGAATCGTAGGCTATGCAGTCATAGTCGCTTTTGATAGTGTGCTTTCTTATATGACCCTTTTCCGTTGGTATTATCTCGGAATGGACCTGTATTCCCATAAAGGGCGACCAATCGGAGATCATTTTGTTATCACTGATACAACCGCTGTCAATGGTGCGTCTTACGAAGATGTGTCCGTTCAGCTCAAAGCATAGAACGCTGTCGGGAGCGGCTTCCCAGAAATTGCAGGAGGAGCGCATTACGCTGAAGCCGTATTTGGTGGAATAGGCGAACTTGGAATATTTTTCCTCCATGTGAGTGTGAACATGACCTGTTACCAGACCCAGTGGGAATAAAACTGCATGACCGTCCTCTGTTCTCTGCACGATTTGATTTACTTGGGGGAACGACTTGATTTTTTCCATTTTGGATAATGGCAGCGCTTCTGTTTTCCAGAAGTCGTCATTTTCAGGCAGAGTGAGGCAGGCGAATATTTTTAAAGCCCAATAAGGCGATCCCGGGGCATTGTAGCTTTCCGACATTGTGAGGTTTGGGTACTCGTAGCCTATTGTAAGAACCCCGTCATGGTCGAATATGGGCTTGCTCAGCCAATACTCCAAATGCCTTGTAATAATTCCTTTCATAACGCCCAAAGGCAGCGGCTCTATCTTTGCCATTACGCAGGCGGAGTAGAAAGAAGCCTGGGCAAAACGGTAGGTAAGGGAACGTCCGTAGGGTATGGCGCTGCCGTTTTCCGCAAACCAATATGCAAAGTCCTTGCCGAATTCCATGGCTCTGTCAATGTATCGGCGGCATCTTTCGGGATCGCTGTCTTTCATAAATACCGCATACACCAAGCCGTAAAAGTGCATTGCAAACGGGATATAGTAGTCGGCGTGACCGTTGGTGCCGTCGAGGTACCAACCGTTCCCCACATAGCATTGGTCTATGAAGTTAAGGCTTTCCTCCATTCCCTTTCGGTCGTATTCTTCCCCTGCTTTTTTCAGCGCAACATTTACAAGTATGTGGAAGAATTTCCAGTTGCAGCTGTGACAGGGGTTGCGGTTTATCTGCGACAGCCAGGCAAAAAAATTGTGTCTTTGCTGCTCGGTCATTTTGCCTGTGAATTTATCTCCTGTCCACAGCAGTGTGTAGGCTATGGCTGCCATTTCCACCAGCTTCTGATCGTAGGGTACGCAATCCCCCCAATATTCGGGGCTGTGAGGATCTGTGCCCGATATCATGCCTTGCAGATATATTTGCTCCCATTCTTCATTGCCGCTGTGGGCGAAATATGAACCAAGACCCCAGAGAGGTCGGGAGAAGCCCTCCACCCATGCGGCGAGGTCGGGATAGTGGGCGCTTGTCGCTCCTAAATTCAGCCATGCTTTGGTTTTGCTGTAATATTTCTTTAAGGGTTCTATAAGGTCAAAGAGAACATCTGCCATGTCCTGTCTTGATGTGATCTTTTTCATAACAGCCTTCTTTCTTTAATAAAAAACTTCATTGAAAAATCCCGAATCGGAGGGTTTGATGCCTGCCGCGTCAAGATGAGATGTGTCTCCCAGCTTTTTGCATCTGAATGACACCTTTCCCCTCTCTCTTTCCTCAGTGGCAACCACTGTTATTGATGTGGGAGCTACAAAGAAATTCTGCCACATTACAGAAGCGGATATTCCCAACAGGTGAGAAAGCATTGCAAACTGTACTCCCAAATGGCAAAAGAAAACCAATGTTTTTTCATTTCCCTGCTCTGTGGTGTAAATGTTTTTGTTTCTTTTGTATCCGTTTTCCGCTAAGATCTCATCTATGCCGCTGCACACACGCTCGTATTCTTCAAGAACGCTGCCCGATCTCATTATCTCGCTTTGGTGCCAGCGGTCTTTGTCGTATAGCTCGGGCAGTTCTGTCCAGTATGCGGGCATAAGATCCCAGGGGATCCTGTCCTCCCCTGTCTGAGGATCTGTGACCCTTATGTAAAACTCGCGGAGCCAATCCTTAGTTTCTGCAGTTCTTTTCATCAGCTTCAGTGACAGGCTTGCAGTGTCCTGCGCCCGGCCCAAGGGTGAACAGTAGATCTTGTCAATATCCCATTTTGATACCCGCTTTGACAGCGCTTCGGCTTCCTTCCAGCCCCGTTCTGTCAGGGTGTCATTGACATAGTCGGGATCGCCGTGACGTATAAATATCAGCTTCAATTTATTTTTCCTCTCTTTATGATTTTTAATTTACCACATGAACAGTTCTTTTCCGCAAAGCTTAAATACCGCTTCGGTAAAGTAATAATCACCGTAGACAATGGGAAAATTGTGCTTTTCGTCATGGTATGCCACCGAGCCGTTTTCAAGTATGTAATCTGTGTCTGTGTTCCAGTTGCTCCTTTTTTCCTCCAACGTTCTCAATAGTTTCATGGCTGTTTCACGGAAAAATGGCTTTTCCGCTTCAGTAACATGAGTTTCTATTTCAAGCATACCGCAGGCTGCGATAGCCGCCGCTGTTGAATCCTCCCAATCAAGCTCATTATCCTGACAAAAATCCACCGGTATAAGACCGCTTTCGGGAATGTTTGAAGCAAAATACTTTGCAGCCTTTTTTGCAGTTTTTAGGTATTTTTCATCGCCTGTATGCCGATAGCTCAGCGCAAAGCCGTATATTGCCCAGCCCTGTCCTCTTGTCCATGAGGAGCCGATCTCCATGCCTTGTCCGCCCATTGTTCCGATCATTTCTCCTGTGTTGGGGTCAAACTGCACGATATGGTTTATCGAGCCGTTTTCGCGGACAAATGCTTTCGACGCGGTGTCTGCGTGAGCCTTTGCTATCTGTGAAAATCTCGGATCCCCTGTTTCCTCTGCAGCCCAATATAAAAGGGGCAGATTCATCATACAGTCGATTATCGCCCAGCCCTCGTTGCGTTCGCCGCCCCAGCTGTTCCACGCGCGGATAAATCTGCCTGAAAGATTGAATCTTCCCGCAAGATTGGCGGCTGCCAGCAGGGCTCTGTTTTTGGAGCGCTCGTTTTTAGTAAGCCTGTAGTTTGCCACCGATGTAAGGAGCCATTTAAAGCCGCTGTCGTGATCCATTCCCATGTAGTCCATAAGGCTTTTATCAAGCTTGTTCTCTATGTCCTCGGCATTAAGGCGGAATATTTCGTCACCGTAGGCGTTGTACAGCTGCCAGAGCTGACCGCCGTAAAATCCGTTTGTCCACCAGCTGATGTTATCGGAGCAGTCGTCGAAGATGCCGTTTACTGTCAGGTAGGGGATCTTGTTTTTGCTTCTTTCCGCTGAATTTTTCATCTTTTTGTATATCTTTTCGGCTGTTTCATTTGCCCATTGGGTGTCTTTGCTGTTCATGTTGATACCTCCGTAATTGATCTTTAATGATATTTTACACTATCTAAAGGAAGAATGCAAGTCCATGCAACAGTATAAAGGAGCTTTTTTATTTCATGACATTTCCTATAACCAAGATTTTTGGTAAATAGTAACAAATTTTTCTATCTCACATTTACATTTATAGGGATTTGTGCTATAATATAATGGAATAAAAATCGGTCATATCTGAGCCGGTTTTAAATAAAATTACATAATACATTTTTCTTTATTCCTGATGCCAAAAATCTATATTGGGAGGCAGTAAAATATGAAAAGTAAGTTTTTGAAGATTTCTGCGGTTATTACGGCGTTTGCGGTGGCTACTGCGTCGGCGGTGTTTTATGCTCCGGCGAGGCTTAATGCGGATGAATTTTCTCCTAAAGGCGGGTGTGAAGGAAACCATGAGGGATTTGACAAGTGGAACATTAAAGCTTTTACCGAATCTGCCGAAGATAATTCCGAAAATGTTAAATATTACCTTACTGAATCTGTTGAGCTTGAATCAGAAATACATATCAAAAAAAATATTACCATTTGTCTGAGTGGGTTTGAAATTACAGTTGCGGAGAATTCATGTGCTTTTTATGTAGAGGATGGCGGTTCTCTCACTATTTGCGATTGTGACGGCGACGGAAAAATTAAGAGTAATGAAGGCAGCAATGACGACGACAGCGATAATGATAGTGAAGCTGACAGCGGCATTGAAACCCTCAGCGTTTCTGACAATACAAAGGCAGATAAAAAGCAAGGCGGCGCAATTTATATTAAAAAAGAGGGAAAATTCACCCTTAAAGGCGGTACAATATCGAACTTTTCTGCTGATGAAGGTGGTGGAGTATATAGTAACGGTACATTCACTATGACCGGAGGAGTGATCTCCGACAATAACGCAAAAAAGGGCGGCGGCGTATATGTGGCTCAAGAGGGAAAAGGTTTTGAAATGAGCGGCGGAAAGATCTCCGATAACACTGTAACACATCAGGGCGGTGGTGTATATGTATCTAATGGATCCAGTGAGAAATTAGGCGGAATATTTACAATGAATGGCGGCATAATTTCGGGCAACATAATAAAATATGATAAACATCCGGATATTGGCACAAATGGTGGCGCAGGAGTATATACCGCAGGTCAATTCATTATGAATAATAACAGTATTATTTCTAATAACACATCCGGGGAAGAATCTAAAAATGAATTCTTTTATGGCGGCGGTGTAAGTATAAGCAACGGCGGAGTGTTTACAATGAATGGAGGCACGATCTCCGTCAACAAAGGAAGATATGGCGGCGGCGTATATGTGAGCCAAGGAACGTTTACAATGGCAAAAGACAGTATCATCGACAACAACCGTGGTATTGCCGGCGGCGGCGGTGTTGGCGTGGATAATGCCGGAGTTTTTACACTGAACAGCGGCAAAATCACCAACAACGAAGGAAACTCCGGCGGCGGTGTCTATAACAAAGGCACTTTTATAATGAAAGGCGGTACTATTGGCGGACAAGACGGCGAAAACACTGCAAAAAATGGCGGCGGTGTGTATTTGACAAGAGATAAAGAAAATAATATCGGCGGAATTTTCACAATGAGCAGTGGCTCTGTTTCAAACAATAAATCAAATAATAGTGGCGGAGGAATATATATTGAAAGCGGAACCTTTACAATAAATAAAGATACAACGAGTGAGGGTTCAATGAATGAAGGTGTAATTTCAAGTAATACATCACAAAACGGCGGTGGTGTATATATTAACAGTGGAGCTTTCAATATGAGCGGCGGCTCTGTTTTAGCCAACACCACATCAGAAGAAGGCAACGGCGGAGGTGTGTATATTCACGACGGAAGCTTTACAATGAGCGGTGGTTCTGTATTGAACAACACATCGAAAAGAGACGGCGGCGGTGTGTATCAGGCTGGCGGAGACTTTACAATGAGCGAAGGTTCTGTTTCAAACAACACATCACAACAATACGGTGGTGGTGTGTATCTGAATGACGGAGACTTCACAATAAACCATAATTCTTCAATTTCCAACAATACATCACAACAAGACGGCGGCGGTGTATATCAGGCTGGTGGATACTTCACAATGAACAGTGATTCTTCAATTTCCAACAATACATCACAACAAGGCGGCGGCGTATACTTGAAAGATGGAAGCTTCACAATGAAAGGCGGTGCAATAAAATACAATACCGTTTTTTACAACAAAGGACAAGAGAACGGAAACGGCTACAATATATATGTATGTTTAAATGATTTAGAATCCGGCGGAGCAATAACTCTTGACGGTGAAGTTCTTATCGTATCAAGTAAAAACCCTGACGACTTACGGAGTAATATATTTCTCAAAACCGGAAGAGTAATAACAATAGGAAAGGGTTTTTCTACAAAGGTAAAGATAGGCATTCATCCCGAAGAAACTCCAAACTGTGTGCATTTTGTTCCTGTGACAAAATTTACTGATGATGCTGAAGCTAAGGATATAAACTCAGATTTTGATGCAGACAGAGATGGACAAAGCATTCTTTATAACAATGCGGAAAACAGAGTTGAACTCAAAGGTCCACATGACATTTCCGGCGAATGGAGATCTGACAATGAATATCATTGGTATTATTGTATAAATGAATATGGAGATAAAAAATGCGAAATAGAAAATACAGATAACAAAATATTACATAATTTTGACAAAGGTGTAATAATAGAGGAAGCAACCACCACTAAAGCAGGCACTATAAAATACACATGTGTTGATTGCAAATATAGTTATACGAAACCATATATGAAACCCTCTGTGATTGTTACCATTGAAACCACAAGCGATCCCGATCCCGGACAAAATCCCGATACTGATCCCGAAGAGGATCCGGATCCCGATCCCGGACAAAATCCCGATACTGATCCCGAAGAGGATCCAAATCCCGATCCCGGACAAAATCCCGATACTGATCCCGAAGAGGATCCGGATCCCGATCCCGGACAAAATCCCGATACTGATCCCGGACAAAATCCAGATAATCCTAATCAAAAGCCAAGTAACTCCACTGACACAGACAACACTGTAATTGACGGCGATAACGCAACCACTACCCCCAACCCCTCAACAGGTCTTGCTATAACTCTTGCTCCTCTGGGAACAGCGGCTGTCATCGCAGTAATAACCTCCAAGCGCAAAAAGAAATAAATTTCATTTTTGACAGCATTATACCTGTTGACAACAAGTCACATACATATAAAAATCCGAACCCTTTATCTATTGGTTCGGATTTTTATTTTTGTATTATAACAAAGCATATAGGCGTAATGTATTTTTCACTTTACGACCGCTGCTCAACTGCTCCCGCAGGACATACCGCCATGCAATTACCGCAATGGAGACAATGCTCCTGCTGAATTTTGCAAGGCTTTCCTATCTCAATACACCTCTGCGGACAATTTTCAAGGCACTTTCCGCAGGAGATGCAGGCGTCTGTGATCCGATAGCCCTTTAACGTAATATTCCCCTTGCCGATAGTATAACTCTCTCTGAAAATGGGGTTTACTCCAAGATTGAAATATTCTATCTCCGCATCGGTGATCTGAAAAACGATCCCTGCAAGGAAACGGGTCTGTTCAGGGTAAACATTCAGCAGATAGGGCTGTTCCTCAAAAATCGTATCTATCAGCTTTCTCTGCTCCATTTCAGGCGCGGGGACTGCTCTTGCGGAAAGGCGGATCATCTCTTTATATTTTGTGTACGCAAGTATCTGAACACGTCCGTCGCTCAGAAGCTCCTTACAGAAGTTCTTCCCTTTTGCTGTGAAAAAACACATCGCTTCAGGCTCGTAATGAATAGCGCTGATATTACGGATCTGGGGATTTCCGTCTTGGTCGGCGGTGGCAAAAGCCAATACTCCCACATATTGCATTTTCTGTAAACAAGTTTTTGCGTCCATGGTTTTCCTCACTCTATTATTTTTGTACGGTTTGGTTTTCTTGGCTTGGTTTGCGGCTGTTCTCCGTCAATATACCCTAATATCACAAAGCAGATAGCCGAGTAGTTTTCGGGAATTTCCCATTCTTTAAGGATAGACTTTCCCTCCTCGCTTTCAAAGGTTTCCGCTCCTCTTGAAATGATACAGGAGGAGATCCCCAGCTCTGTTGCCTGAAGCACCATATTTTCCGCGCAGCAAAAGGCATCTGCTTCACGAAACATAAAATTGTTCTGTCCGAAGATCGCAGCAACGGCAGGAGCATTGTAAAATCCGTTTTTAATATCGGCATCGTCAATAACGCTGGGCTGTTCCTTGGAAACGTAAGAGCCTATAAGATTTTGGCGGTTGAATTTTGCAAGATTCATGATGCCAATTTTGGCGGTCAGCTCCTTATTCAGCACACCCACTATCATGCTCCGCTGCCCTCCGCCTGCGTTGGGAGCGTAATTCCCTGCTTCAAGTATCAGCTCCATATCGCCTCGGCTTATCTGTCTGTCGGTGTATTTTCTGATAGAATGGCGGGCTCTTATAATATCCATCAACATTGTCCTCTCTCCTTTCAAATTATAGATGATTTGCTGTAACAGAATTGTTTATTTCTTTCCAGCATTGGGGATCGGGGGCATAAAAATTGCCGTCTTTTCCGCTTGCCACAGCGGGACAGCCTCTGCAGTATGCCAAAAGTTCGCACTTTGAACATTTTTCAAATTTTGTGTAGTCGCGGTATGCTTCCATTTCGCATACCCATACATCGGCAAGGCGATCCTCAAATACGTTTCCGACTTTGCTGTTCTGTACTCTCCGACAGGCAAAAACATCGCCTGTGGGCAGAATAGTCAAATGACAGTTGCCGCAGTTGCAGCCGCCGTATATCATTCCCTCCTCTGCCGCTTCGGGGATCTTGAATTCTCCCGTTTCGTACTCATACAATGTCCAGAGATGATCCTTTTTGTTGAAATAGGTATCGCAGCCTGCCGCTTCGTATTCTTTGAATTTCTTATCACACTCCGCAAGCAGCTGGCGGTAGCGCAAAGGCTCTATACCGACTTCCTTGTCCTCCGCTGTGGGACAGTATCTTGCAAAGGCAAAAATATTTACCCCCGCCTTAACGACTGTATCTATGATCCGGGGTATCTCCTCAATATTCTTTTCGGAAACTGTGGTCATAATAACGCTTCTGATGCCCGCGCGGTTGAGGCGGCCGATTTTTTCAAGGGTGATGTCAAAGCTTCCGGGCTTTCTGAACCAATCGTGAGTTTCGCGCATTCCGTCCAGGGAAAGCTGATACTTTTTGCAGCCGTATTCCTTTAATTTGCGGCAAACCTCATCGTTAAGGTGAAAGGGATTGCCTAAAATTGTAAAGGGAATGTCTTTTTCTTTTATCAGTCCAAGCAGCTTCCGGAAATCCTTATGCAGGATCGGGTCGCCTCCCGTTATGTAAAAATAAGGCAGGCGGCTGTACATTTCGCAGAAGTCGAGGCAGTTGTAAAATGTGTCCTGCATTTGTTCCCAGCTCATAGACTCGATCTTTTTGCAGCTGTCCTCCGAAAAAATATAACAGTGCTTGCAGCGCTGGTCGCATTCATCTGTAATATGCCACTGAAAAGAAAAATATTGTTTCATTTTTGACCTCTTTTTATTGCAATCGGATAAACCGAAAAAATTTCAGTATTCCCAATGACATTATCATCGGGAATAAAGTTCAGACAAGATCATTTGTCAGAAGCTCCGCAAGCAGAACCGCATGCAGCGGGCTTTTCCTCGGGCTTGTCGGCAGCTCCGCAAGCGGCGGGCTTATCGGAAGCACCGCAAGCTGCAGGCTTATCGGAAGCACCGCAAGCTGCAGGCTTATCAGAAGCGCCGCAAGCTGCAGGCTTGTCGGAAGCGCCGCAAGCTGCGGGCTTATCGGAAGCACCGCAAGCCGCGGGCTTGTCAGAAGCGCCACAAGCTGCAGGCTTGTCACCTGCGCCGCAGGCAGAGCCGACGTCATTCCACTGAGAAAGATTAGAAAGTGCCATAGTTTTTTTCCTCCATAAAAATTATTCAGCAGGCTTTTGACCTCTGTGTTTTTAGTATAACAAATTATTCCTGTTTAACAAGTACGCACTTTTTTGTAACCATAGTTACTTTTATATAACTATTGACTTTAATGTTATGTTACAGTATAATATAAATGTAACATTCTTTTTTAAAGTATTGGAGGAATTATGAAAACAAAAGCCGAACTGCCCGATTGCCCCGTTGCCGTTACAGTACAGCTTATCGGAAATAAATGGAAGCTGCTCATTATAAGAAATCTGCGCGCAAGACCATGGCGTTTTAACGAATTGCATAAAAATTTAGAGGGTATCAGCCAGAAGGTACTCACCGACTGCCTGCGGTCAATGGAAGCGGACGGCATTATCACCCGAACGGTTTTCCCCGAAGTTCCGCCGAGGGTAGAATACGCCCTTTCCGAGCTTGGAGAGTCTATGCGTCCGATTCTCGATTCCATGCAGACCTGGGGTGAGAGTTATAGGCTAAAAGTGGCAGAAGAAAAGGAAAAATAGAAAGAATATAGAATAGAGATAATAGGAAAAAGGAGGAAATTATGGATAGAAAAGCAATGGCAAATGAGACCTTGAAGATCATCAAACAAGGATATTATGAGCCTGTAAGCAGTAAAGGCAGCGAAGAAACCGCAAAAATTACAATAAAAGAGGATATTGAGCGGTCTGTAATGGGCAGCAAGCTGATCACACCCGACGAGGGAGCGAAGATCCTTGAAAGATTCGGATCGGCTGAAAAATGCGGTCAGCCCGAAACAAGAGTTGAAAACATTTCCACAGTAGAAGCTATACATATCCTAACATCAGAGCAGAAAACTGATATAGGAGTTCTGAATTTCGCCAGCGCCAAGAACCCGGGCGGCGGTTTTCTGAACGGCGCGAAGGCGCAGGAGGAGAGCCTGACAGTATCAAGCACCCTTTATCCCACTCTGACGGCTCATGAGGAATATTACAGAGAGAACAGAGCCAATAGCTCAATGATGTATCTGGACTACGCTATTTATTCCCCTGATGTTGTTATTTTCCGCGACAGTTCGTTTAGGCTTGCCAAAGCTCCTGCAAAGGCTTCCGTTCTGACCCTGCCTGCGGTCAATATGGGGCAGGTGCTTTTAAAGGGGGAAAATGCGGAGGAAGCCAAAAAAGTCATGCGCAGAAGAATGAAGTTGGCTTTGAGCATTTTTGCAGAGGAGGGAGCAAAGCATCTTGTGCTGGGCGCCTATGGCTGCGGTGTATTCCGCAACGATCCCGCGGATATTGCCAAATGGTGGAAAGAGCTGTTGGAGGACGGAATGGGGCAGTATTTTGATACTGTGTTCCACGCTGTTTTGGACAGCTCCAAGGACGGACGGTGTATAAAGGCTTTCCAAGAGTGATCGATAATTCCCTATTGAGTGAAAACACATACAAAAAAGCAAAAACTTATCAAAAAAACAAAGCAAATTCCCAAAAAAATCCTAAAAACTATTGACAACAGAAAAAAATCGGCTATAATATAAGTGTATTAACTGTACTAATTGACGTACACATAGTAGAACAGTTATCCTAAAAAGGAGTTTACAAATAAAATGATTATAGCCGAAAATAATGAACGAAAACCCAAAAAAGCTTTAACAGCACTAAAAGAACTTGCGCCCGCCTATTTCACCGCCTTTGGGCTGTGCTTTATGCTGTTTGTTTATGAGCCTTTGCTGATGTACTGCACACATGTGCTGGACTTCTGGTTTGATATTCCCTTGATGCTGCTGCCAATGCTTTCGGGATTTTTTCTTTTCTTTTTGGGAATATCCGCTGTTATTACGGCGGCGTATTTTGTTATCGGAGCTGTGGCTAAAGAAAAAGCAGGATCCGTTTTCAGAATAGTGGAAATTGTGTTTTTCGGATTGTTTTTTGTCACCTTTTTGCAGGGTAATATCCTTTCTATGAACCTGCCTGCGCTTGACGGCTCGGACATAGACTGGAAAGGGCTGTATATCTGCGATATTATTACCCTTGCGGCAATGCTTGTTACGGCGGGGCTGCTGGTGTTTCTGACCGTTAAGAAAGGAATGCAGTTTGTGCTGAAATATATGAAGCCTCTTTCTATCGGAATTTGCGTGTTCCTGACCCTGTTCATGATCGCGGAAATGATAGGCTGGAATGCATATAAGCGCAAGGACAGCGTTATTTCCACCGATAAGAATTTCAGTACCCTTTCCGAGGACAGGAATTTTCTGATACTTTTGTGTGACGCGGTGGGCTCTGCCGAATTCAAAGAGGTGTTGGAGGAAAATCCTCAATATAAAGAGGTTTTTGAGGATTTCACCTACTGCCCCGATACTCTCAGCGGCTACCCCTGTACCCGCGACAATATTCCCCTTATTTTAGGCGGACAGTTCAACAAAAATGAGAAAACCTTTCAGGATTTTTCTTCCGAGACCTTAAACGGTTCTCCCTTTTTCAAGACCCTCAACGACAGCGGCTATGATATAAATCTGTACGAATCGGAGCTGATATGGTACGGAAGCCGCAATTATGAGATCAAGAACGGTGAAGATTTCAAGGACTATAAGCTGCCTTTCGCTCTGTTTATGCGGGAAGAATTAAAATATGTGGGCTACAAGTATCTTCCCTACTTATTGAAGGAGCATTCCCGGATCGAAACTATGAACTTCAACGGCCTGGTGGAAATGTATATGTGGGATGACCACACGATTTTCCAAAAAATAAATAAAACCCCTGAGATAACAAAAGTTCCTCAGAAGGTTTTTAGCTATATTCACACGGAGGGCGCTCATCTTCCCTTTGGATATGACAAGGATCTGAACATAATAGAAAACGGCACCTACAAGCAGAAGATCGAAGCTATGATCACTATGCTGAACGCCTATATTGAAAGGCTGAAAGAAAATGACCTTTACAATAACACA
>JAAVIE010000009.1 GCA_014799325.1 Oscillospiraceae bacterium | reverse complement strand
CTATCAATGACAGATCGGAAAGCTTGCGTTTGTATCTTGATTCGTCCGACATAAGCGTTTTCTCCTTTTCGGGCGTTTATTGCTGCTTTTATATGATAAGTATAGCACATTTAAGCTAAAAAATCAACAGTGAAACTTTGTCCAAAGAAACTGCTGAAAAATAAAAGAACCGATAAAAAGTCAACGCTCCCTATCGGTTCTCAATACTCATATTAAAAATCTAATGCCGATCCTGGATCACCATATCAGATCGTATTTTCAAAAACATCATCCAGTCTCCACGCTCCGTCTACAAATATAGCTTTTGGACGTTTGAAGTAAATGTGACTATAGAGTTCATCCGTACCCCCCCATTTGTCTCTATCGTAATAATACCATGAAAGTTTGCATGTATCCTCTGTTTGTTCGGTTATTTCAATATAGGTATAATCACCGAAAGGCGGTGCTGCGCCTTTTTTTACCGTGCAGTTGGGATCTACATACAGCTTTCCGTCTATCTCTGTAAAAAACAAGCGTCCCCGGGAATAAAAGCTGTTGGTGTCAGCGTCAAAAGTATAGATCTCGTCATTGACGCCGTAGGTGCTGTAAGCCAGCTCATATATGCTTTTTACATCGGGAAACAGTATAGATATGGCAGGATAAAGAGTCAGACCATCTTCACCGTAAGTAACAGGGTGATCCCAATCTGTTTCAAAGGTAGTTCCCCAATAGGTCAAAACATACAGCGCATTTTTACAAGCCAGCGCATAGGCTATATCCGACATTTCACCTTTGGAGCAATCGGTATTTATTATCGAGTTATAATGAACTACAAGACCAAAAGCATCTTCTATATAGATCCATTCATCGCGATTAAGCTCCATAAGCTTTTCCGTTGTTTCGGCGGGATCTGCGGAAGCTTCGTTTTCCGTAACATCAGCTACAGTCTCACTGTTATCAGGACCTATTGAAATAGGATCCTCTTTATTTACTGTATCCTGCGTTATTGAGGAAGTTCCGTTGTCTGATATCTGCGGATCATTTTCAGTGCTTTGGCAGCCGCTTAAAAGTATTGTGAATGTTAATAAAAACGAAATACCATATTTTTTAATATTCGCCATAGACATAGCCTATACCTCCTATACTCCACTTTGTTGTTGAAAAAATTCGCATGAAATGGTTATTAGTTTTATATATAAAGTAAACCAAAATCAGAACCGATCTTTCAGCTCTAATATCCGATCCTATCGTCAAGATGCCACTCTCCGCCGCTGTATATAACTTTATACGTTTTCCTGTAATAATGGTAATCAACATATTTGTCGGGCTCGTTTAATTTCTCCACATCGGGATAGTGCCACCTGATCCAACACGCATCTTCATATTCATCGGTTATTTCAATGTAAGAGGTTTCGGTAAATGGTTCGGGACCTCCGCCTCTTTTTATGCAGCAATTCGGATTTACATACATTTTGCCGTCTATTTCGACAAAGAGCAACTCGGGCATGTTTGAAGCCCAAATGTAATATATACTGTTGTCAGAAGGATCATATATACATTTCTTTTCGGGATCTTCATAAATATCACTGACAAGTTTATAAAAACTTTTTACATCAGTGAAAAAATCTGAAGAAACGGGACAAATAGTTATTTCTTCTTCGCCGTAAGTGATTGGATGGTCAAAATCAGTTTTATAAGTAGAGCCAAGAAGCGTATAATGGAGCATTATGCTTTTATAGGTCAACAAACGGACTATATCTTTGATGTCTCCCTGTGAATTATCTATGCTCATCAGGGATTCAAAATTATCAAAAGTATATTGGTAATTTTCAATAGGTATCCATTCCTCTGGAATAGGTTCCAAAACCCTTTCCGTTGTTTCGGCGGGTACTGCGGCGGGTTCGCCTTCTGTGGCTGTGGTGTCAGCTTCATTCTCAACAATTGTGGTAACGGTTTCGTCCTTATCGGGAATAGTTGTGATAGTATCGGTTTTATCTGTCAGCGGCGCGGAAGTGTTGCTGTCTGATACCTGCGGATTCTTTTCGGTAGTTTGGCAGCCGCTTAAAAGTATTGTGAATGCCAATAAAAACGACATACCATATTTTTTAATATTCTCCATAAACATAACCTGTACCTCTTAAGCCCCACTTATCCGCCGCTACCTGATTTGGAAAAGATTTATAGAACGCTTCTAAGTTTGAAAATTTCGTTTGACTGGAATCCAAAACTATAAAATCCGATTTGGCAGTGCCTTGGTTTTTATATCCGGTAACAAGCACCATGTGCGGTGTTCCGTCTGCGTTTTGCGCGCCTACAATAAAAGGCTTTCCATTATCAAGATTACTTATAGCTTTTGTAAGAATCGTTTTTTCTATCTCAGTATATGCTATTGCAACATATGACATATTCGCTAACCACACTATCATACCTTTTTCCTCATTCCAATATTTTGAGGTCATGCTGTTCATATAATTCACAGCATTCTCAGCTACTTTATTTTTAGCATAATATCCGGAGATCTGAGAAAACAGTGTGCATTTCAGCGAGTTTTGCAGATCCGGTTCTCCTACCGAATAATAATATTGATAGTACAGCGGAGTAGGGTAATTCACACCTTTATATTCTCCGTTTGGATAATAAAACATATTCATTGTAGGCAAGGCAGTGGATAAGTTCCTAAAGAGGAGTTGGGTTTTTGCGCACTTGGGATAACATATTCTTGATAATCATAATTGACCGCCGAGCATTTCACATAACCGTATACCTTACTGCTGCCTAAATCTTTCATTTGTATCCAATAATCACCTTCGCAGAACAGCAAACGAACGATCGAATATGTGCTGGTGGTGGGAAATGTATAGACCACCGTACTGCTCGTTGTAGGCTGACTATATGCTTTTGCTCCGGAATTTGCTTTCAGGGTCTTGGTTTTAGCTGTAAACCCGGGTATAAGAAATGTAAATAGCGTTGCTCTTTCTTCAATATCATTCATTTTGCTGACCTCCTTAAATCGGTTATTTGTTTTTTAGGTTTTTAATTGGATCAAAACACTTTTGATGTTTTAATTAAATTATACTCTCTCCTACTAAGCAATGCAACTGTTTTTAGCAGTTTCTTTTTGTCCAAATGCAAAATTTGGTAATTTATGACATTTCTTTATAAATCATTTTGTTAGTTTTCTATATCGTTTTTTGTCAATTTTATATGTTCTGAAATAAGTATTTATAATTTGATTACAATTCGGTTACAATGATTACAATTTGGTTACAAAAATCCTTGTCTATCCAAAAAGGGCTGTATTTTCTGCCTGAAAGATCGGCAAAAAATACAGCCCTGTTTGTTTTTGCTTTTTGAAATTCCCGCGGTCAAAAAAGCCGTTGTTTTTTTACCGCTGTCAATCCGCAGGTCTCTGCCTTACCTTAATATGCACCTCTCTGAGCTGCTGCTCGGTAACCTCGGTAGGCGCCCCCAAAAGCAGATCCTGCGCATTGGAGTTGAGGGGGAATGCTATGACCTCTCTTATGCTGTCCTCCTCCAACAGCATCATAATAAGCCTGTCAATACCCAGCGCCATACCTGCGTGAGGGGGAGCGCCGAACTTGAAAGCGTTGTACAGGGAGCCGAACTTCATCTTTACGTCTTCCTCTGTGTAGCCCGCTATCTCAAAGGACTTTATCATGACCTCGATCTTGTGGTTTCTCACTGCGCCCGAAACCAGCTCAACGCCGTTGCATACTAAATCGTACTGATATGCAAGAACGTCCTCGGGGTTCTTGGTGTTAAGGGCCTCCAGCTCTCCCTGGGGCATTGAGAATGGGTTGTGAGTGAACTCGGGCTTGCCTGTTTCCTCGCTTTCCTCATACATGGGGAAATCCACTATCCAGCATATTTCAAAGCGGCTCTTGTCGATGATGCCCATTCTTTCGGCAACCTCGGCGCGGATCTGTCCTGCAAACTTGGGGGCGTTTTTCCTGTCGTCTGCAATAAAGTACAGAACGTCGCCAACGTTCAGCTTTGCTCTTTCCTTAAGCTCTTTTCTGTCGTCGTCGGATAAAAACTTGTCGATAGGTCCAAGGTAGTTGAAATTCTCGTCGACCTTGACATAGCCCAGACCCTTCATGCCGATAGACATTGCATAAGCTTCCATTTTCTCAAAGAAGGTCTTGCTCTTTGAAGCCATGCCGGGAACGTTGATAGCTCTTACGGTCTTTCCTCTGAAAGGCTTGAATTCTGTTTTTACAAACAAGTCGGATATATCGATAATTTCAAGGGGATTTCTCAGATCGGGCTTATCGGTGCCGTATTTCAGCATTGCTTCCTCAAAAGTAATTCTTCTGAAGGGAGCGGGGGAGAAGGGCTTGTTTGCGAATTTGGACATAACGGCGGGGATCACGGTTTCCGCTACAGCAAACACGTCCTCCTGTGTTGCGAACGCCATTTCAAAGTCCAGCTGATAGAATTCCCCTGCGGTTCTGTCGGCTCTTGCGTCCTCGTCGCGGAAGCATGGCGCAAGCTGGAAATATCTGTCAAAGCCGCTTACCATATACAGCTGCTTGAATATCTGCGGCGCCTGGGGCAGGGCGTAAAACTTTCCGTGATGCTTTCTGCTGGGGATAAGGTAATCTCTTGCGCCTTCGGGAGACGAGGTGGAAAGAATGGGGGTCTGTAATTCTAAAAATCCCTCTTTCTTCATAAGCTCCCTCATACAGCTCATTATCTCGGAACGGAAAACAATATTGTCGTGCATCTTTCTGTTGCGCAGATCGAGAAAACGGTACTTCAGGCGTATGTCCTCGTTGCTCTTTTTGGAGCTGTCAACTTCAAAGGGCAGATTTTCGCTGACTGCGCCTAAAACGGTAAGGCTTTCCGCTTCGATCTCCACCTTGCCTGTGGCTATCTTGTCGTTGTAGGTGGAGGGGTCGCGGTCAATGACCTTTCCTTCGATTGAAACGGCGTATTCCTTGTGAATGCCCTCTAAAAGCTGTTCATGGTGCTGTGTGGTGATCTGCACAATGCCGTAATGGTCGCGCAGGTCGATAAACTTTATTCCTCCGTGGTCGCGGATATTCTCTACCCAGCCTGCCACACGGACGGTTTTGCCCAGGCAGTCCTCGCCTATCATTTCGGTGGTGTGGGTGCGGTACTTGTTCTCTCTTATCATTATGTTGTTTCCTTTCGAAAAAATGTTTTAAATTTATCTCATATATTTTTTATCCAACCTGTAACGCCCTCAGGCAAAAGCTTTTCGTCAGCGGATTTACCGTTATCGAACATCAGATTTGACTGTATCCAATTTATCATACAATGCTGACCCATTTCAAAGCCGTAGCAAACGGAGGAGATCCCGCCGTCGCCGTTGTAGACCCACTCGGGCAAAAACAGCTCGGTATTTTTCATTGCCTTTAATTCCGACAAGCGCGGCTCTACACATTTATCATATTCAGCCATTTCGTCATGCTTGCCGTGCGCCACCAATATTTTTGTTTTGGTTTCGCCGATTTTTTCAAGGGATTTTTTATCGGGCAAATATCCCGAGGAAATAGGCATTGCTCCGTCAAAATAATCGGGATATTCCTCCAATAATTTCCAAGTGAAAGCGCCGCCGGAGGAAGCTCCCATAACTATCCTTTTTCCTGTATTATGGGGATTTTCACTTGCTATCCCGTCAAATATCCCTTTAACGGGAATATGGTAGGGAATATTGAAATCGCTCCATGCGCCGTCTATGCGTCCTTCATCGGTCCTGCTTTCGTTGGCAACAGGCACCACGATATAAGCGCCGCCCATTTTGTCCTGATATGCGGGGGAAGCGTACTGCTCCGCGCCGCAGCACATGATGCAGTCTATTCCCATTAAAGCGTTGCTGGCTCCATGCAGGAACATAACAACAGGGTATTTTTTGTCAGGGGATCTTCCTTGCTTTACCGGATCATAAACATAATATTTTATATCTCCCGTTTCCTCGCAGGGGTACACATATTCGTCAAAAAGTCCGTAGTATATTTTTCCCTTGTAGGTAACGGAGTAGCTCACAAATTCCTCGTCATTCAAAAACTCTATCCATGGTGGGATATTTGTTTTATCCTGCGTCATTTTTTTAAATTCGGGCAGTGCCATTTGGTTGTTCCTTTCCCTGTCTGTTTGTCCTTGTTCTTTTTATTTTTACGAAGCGAAAAGCATAAAAAGCACCACCGCCGCCATAAACGCTACAATGGCAATACAAAAAGCAATGCTTGAGGACGTTTGCTTTTTCTTAGGCTGATTTTTGTCGGAATAGATCATCCTTTCGGTAACGCCGCCATGTTCCTCGTCAATTATCCTTATCTGATCAATGGGCTCCCCGCCGTCTGCGGCGTGTTCCTGCATCTTGCCTATAATTTCCCCCATGCTTTCATCGCTTGAGACTCTCATTTCCTTTTTGCCGTCGTCGGTGCGGTAAAACGGGTTTTTGCCGTATTCGTTGTCGTTCATTGTTTATACCCTTTCCAAAAAGCTTGTAAAATGCCTTTCTTAACCCTTTGAATCATCTTTCAAGGCAACCTCCGCGATCTCCTCCGCCGTAGGCTCTCTGCCAAGCCCCTTAAACTCCTCAATAAGCTCGGGATAATATATCAGATCGCTGCCGCCCGAATGCTTTATGCTTTTCTTGAATTTATTGACCAGATCGCAATGTTCCTGCTCCGTCAGCTTTCTGCCCGTTTTTTTGTCGCGAATTGTCATAATGGACTCTATAAGCTCAATAAGCTCTGCTTTTGTGATATCGGACATTTTTATTCTCCCCCTAACTTCTTCTCCAAAATTCCCTTGATAACATTGGGAGCCGCCACTCCCTTAAGCTGTCTGTTTGCTTGACCCATAAGGAAGCCGAATACTTTTGTTTCTCCGTTTCTGTACTGCTCCACAGGTCCGGGGTTATCCGCTAAAATTTTGTCAATGACCGCTTCTGCCTGTCCCAAGTCTTCCTTTATCCAAAGGTTTTCTTCATCGCAGATAGTGTCGGGAGCTTTTCCTGATTCAAGCATCTTTATAAGAATATTTTTGCCGAAGCTTTTGTTTATCTTGTCGCTGTCCATAATTTCCACAAGCCTTGCCAGGTCTTTTGGCTCAAAGGGCAGTGTGTCCATATCCGCTTCGCCTGTGTTTATTCTTCTCATCAGCTCCACAAGAATAAAGGAAGCTATATTTTTGGGATTGTTATAGTGCTTGACCGCTTCTTCAAAGAAAAAGCACACCGCTTTGTTATTGAGTATAGACTCGGTCTCGTTGGGGGCAATGCCGTATTCGTTGATATAACGCTCTCTGCGTGATTCGGGCATTTCGGGTATATCTCTCCGTATCTCCTCCAATTCCTCCTCGGTAAAAACTATGGGGGGAATGTCCGGATCGGGGAAATAGCGGTAGTCCTGGGCGTCCTCCTTGGAGCGCATTGCAACGGTCTCCCCTGTGCTGTCGGTGTAACGCCTGGTTTCCTGCACTACCTTTTCGCCGCCCTCTATAAGCTCGGTCTGGCGGTAGATCTCGTATTCAATGGCTCTGCCTATAGCTCTTACGGAATTTATGTTCTTTATCTCCGCCCTTGTGCCAAGCTCCTTTGCGTCCTTTTCCGCAAGGGAAATATTTACATCACAGCGCAGGCTGCCCTGCTCCATTTTTCCGTCGCATACTCCCGCGTATTGCAGTAAAAGTCTTATCTTTTCCACAAAGGCGGTAACGTCCGCCGCCGAATGAAAATCGGGCTCGGTAACTATCTCGATAAGGGGAATACCGCAGCGGTTATAGTCGGCAAGGGTCTGTCTTGTGCTGTCCTCGTGAACCAGCTTTCCAGCGTCCTCCTCCAAATGAATGCGGTTTATTCTTATCCTTTTGGGAACTCCCTCGGAAACTATGTCAACATAACCCCCAAGGCACACAGGTCTGGGCATCTGGCTGATCTGATATGCCTTCGGAAGGTCGGGGTAGAAGTAGTTTTTTCTGTCCCATTTGGTAAAGCGGCTGATGTCGCAGTTCAAAACATAGCCTGCCTTTACTATATACTCCACCGCTTTTTTGTTTAGAACGGGGAGAGTGCCGGGCAGTCCGCTGCACACAGGGCAGCAGCGCGAGTTTGGCTCTCCTCCGAACTCTGCGGAGCAGGTGCAGAAAACCTTTGACTTTGTCAGAAGCTCTGCATGGATTTCTAAACCGATTGTTGGATAAAGTTTCATATATAGTCCCTCTTATTAAATTTCTGCTTTATTGAATTTTTGCAAAAGGCGTTGGAACGCCTGTTCTCTGTCTCTTGCTGTTTCAATATACTGCAAGCCGTATTTTTGACATTGCTCTTTTATATAAATGCTTTGCTCAACAATATACTCTGCGCCTTCTCGAAGCTCTTCGTCCGATTTGTAAAAGGTATAATCCTTTTCCGTGTCATATCTCTTTTGAATTGCGAACCGCTCTTCGGGCGTTACATCAGATGTGATCAAATAGACAATTTCACAATTTGCACCATGAATATATTTCATATAATCCTTTGGTAAAAGCTGATACATATCCAGCACCATACCGGGTTCAAACTCATCGTATTCGCCGCTGTCCAGCATTACCCGAACAAAGGGTGCCATTTTACCGCTGATCAAGCGCAATGTATCCATGGAAGACAATCCCGAATAAGTATTCACCCCTGTTTCGGGGAAACACTTTTCAAATCCCGCTATTATCGAGTCCATACTGATATGCTGATACCCATACTGCTTTGACAGACGGCGGGACATCGTACTTTTTCCTGCTCTCGGAACACCTGCAATAATAATATTATTTTTCATTTTATAATCTGATCTCTCAAAATTTTAAATCATGATCAAAGGGGAATTTTGTATATCACAAAATCCCTTTTCCCGTCCATTTGACCGAAGTTTGATATCCCAGCTTTTCATACCATGCCGCTTCGCTCGTATAGTGGATATAGCTGTAATCATAGCCCTCTTCTTTTAATATCTGCGTTACATTCTTCACCATGGTCAGCCCGATCCCTTTGTCCCGATATTGGGGAATTGTCCCCACACAGCCGGGTCCGCCGACCTTCACTTTCCGTCCGTTTATGCTATGTACGCCCAGATCTGCGATCATACAAAAGCTTACTGCTTTTCCGTCTGCATAACCGCAGTATATTCTTTGGGTCGGATCATAATACTGCACCCAATCCTCGTCAACCTTTTCCACCGCTCTTTTGATTTCGTCAATATGTCCCTGATAATATCCAAATGATATATCATCGTCCAGCTTCCTGTCATACTTGAGGGGGTCAAAATTTTCCAATTCCAGAATCATCTCGTCAAAGATCCATTCGCTTGGAAGATTTTGAATATAGGGTTCTTCAAAAAATTTCGGGTGTAAGCTGTTAAACAACAGAATGCCTTCCTGCTTAGTCATGGCTGTGTTCCTTAAAAAGTCAATTTATTTTTTCAAAAGCGCTGCCCGCCTGCAAAACGGTGACCTCATCAAACCTCTTGCCCGTAATGCTCATACCGATAGGCATACCGTTTTTATCCTTACCGCAGGGCAGTGAAAGCGCAGGCAATCCCGCAATATTCACAGGCACAGTGAGAATATCCGCCATATACATCTTTACAGGGTCGTTGTCCTGAGAGCCTATTTTGTAAGCCACAGAGGGCGCAGTAGGGGTAAGTATCACGTCCGCTTTTTCAAAAATAGCATTGTATTCCGCAATTATCTCCTGCCTTAATGCGCAGGCTTTTCTGTAATAAGCGTCAAAGTAACCGCTGGAAAGAGCGTAGTTGCCCAAAAGGATACGGCGCTTTACCTCGTCGCCAAAGCCTTTGTTTCGGCTGTCAAGTATCATTTCACGGTAGCTTTTTCCCTCGCCCCGAAGACCGTACTTTATTCCGTCATAGCGTGACAGGTTGGAAGCGGCTTCCGCGCAGGCTATCAGATAGTAGGCGGGAATTCCGTATTTAAGAGAGGGCATTTCGCAGCTTACCAAAACTGCCCCCTGCTTTTCAAGCTCTTTGGCGGCGTTCATAACGGCAGTCTTTACCTCGTCATCAACAGCTTCTCCGTAGAATTCCTTGGGAATGGCTATTTTAAGACCGCTGACAGGCTTATCCGCATTTCTGTTGAAATCGGTCTCCGACAGATCAGCCGAGGTTGCGTCTCTTGTGTCATGACCTGCTATAACGTTCAGTATCTCACCGCAGTCCTTGACGGAATTTGCTATAGGTCCTATCTGGTCAAGAGAGCTTCCGAAAGCAACAAGACCGTAGCGGCTTACTCTGCCGTAGGTGGGTTTTAATCCCGTAACGCCGCAGAAAGAGGCAGGCTGTCTTATGGAACCGCCTGTGTCCGAACCCAAAGCCGCGGGAACAAAGCCTGCCGCCACTGCCGCTGCAGAGCCGCCCGACGATCCGCCGGGAACACAGTCGGTATCTATGGGGTTGTGGGTGCGCTTAAAATAAGAGGTCTGTGTAGCTCCTCCCATGGCAAACTCGTCCATGTTGGTCTTGCCGATGATTACAAAATCCTGCTCATTCAGCTTTTCCATTACATGAGCGTTGTAGGGGGGCACAAAGCTTTCCAGCATTTTTGAAGCGCAGGTGGTTTTTATTCCGTCTGTGCAGATGTTGTCCTTTATGGCAAGGGGAATTCCTGTGAGGAAGTCCGCCTTTCCTTCGTCTATGCGCTTTTGGGCTTTCTCGGCGCTTTTTGCCGCTTCTTCCTCAGTGAGAGTAATGAAAGCGCCTATCCTGTCCTCGTCCTTTTCTATCGCCTTAAAGCATTCCTTGCACAACTCCGCCGCGCTTATCCGGTTTTCGTCCAAAGCCTTGCGGAGAGCGGAAAGGGTGGTGTTTTTTATATCCATAAGATGTTTCCTTTCAGTGGCTTGTTTTCTGTCAGTTGATCGATAGATCGGTCGGTCGGTCAGTCAATCGGTCAAACGATCATTTAACCAACTATAAGCCGATCATAATATCAACGGTCATTCCATCATTTTTGGAATAACGTAGCAGTCATCGGCACCGCCTGTTACTGCATTCTGCATAAGCTTTTCGGTGGGGAAGGACTCTTCCGCCCTGTCCTCTCTGAGCTTTGCATAGGGTATCTGGTTATTGTCCTTTGTATCATCGTATTCTATATCGAAATCCCGAATTGTGTCCATAAGGGCGATTATATCTCCCATTTGCTCCGCCATTTTTTCCGACTCTTCATCGGTAAAGGACAGCTTGGATAGCCCGGCAATGTGTTCAAGCTCTGCTTTTTCTATTTTCGCCATAATGTTTCCTCCGTTATGGTTTTTTAATAAATGAATAATCGGAAATGCAATTATGCAAAATTTGAGATTTACGCTTTTCCGAAAATATATAATTTCCCATAATATACATATATTATTGTAACATATATAGGTGGTTTTTGCAATAGCTTTTGGGCGGAAAAATCAAAATATGGGAAATTAGTTTTGTTAGTGACATTTTGCATTATCCGAAAATAAAAAAATCCCCCGCGCCGCGAGGGATCTTACGATAGATAATAAACTTTAAAAGCTCTTCATTAAAGAAATAACATCATCTTCCGAAAAAATGTAAGAATAATAATACTCCTTATTTCTTATACTGCCAAGGAACGGATCAGCTTTTACAGCGTATTCATACACCTCAGAATAAAAATCGTCCTTTGAGGAAATATTCATAGTTTTTCCCATAAAACCGTATCGGTCGGCATAATAACGGTTGCCGTTATTATCGTAGGATACATCGAAAAATGTAATATATGCGCCTATGAGCCAATAAAAGGTATCATATTTTTTCGGATACCTGCTTTCATAACCCTTAGAATCTCCCTTACTCATAAAAACCAATAGCTCGTTTCCGTAAGTGAACAAGGGAAAGCTATCTTCTATCCATTCCGAACTTCCTTCCTGTTTCAGAATGAATTTTTCGGGTATATCGCCCTTGAAGCACTGTAATGTTTCCGCTTCAAAAAATGTGGACATTATATCATTGTCCTCGTAAAGCCAATTTCCCACCTTGATCCTTGCCACGACCTCGGCTTCGGAAAAAGCTGTTTCAAAGGTATAGGATCTCGCCAGATCCCCATGACAGGAAACGTCCTCCAAAACCCTTACAGGGGGCAATACTGCGCCGTTTTCATCAGTCACAGCCGGAAGCTTATCGGAAGAAGCGGAACAGCCCGACAACGCGATAATTGCAGATACAGCCAAACATATAAGGTTTTTCATAACAAGCCACCTCATTTTTTATAGAAGTTGATCCCGTAAAATAATTTTACCCTATAGAAAATAAAAAGTCAATATATAACAGGATATTTTTGCAAAAACTCAGCCGTTGTTATAAGCAATATTGTTCCTTTCGCAATGCTTCTCCGCGCAAGACCCCTTGCCCACAGTAACAGTAAGCCTCTCACACCCAAAAAACGCCTTGTCCCCCACAGAAAAAACGCTGTCGGGAACCACCACGTTAACAAGTCCAAGGCACTTGAAAAATGCCCTTTCCCCTATACTTGTAACACTGCTCGGCAAGGTCACCGTTTTGATGACCTGCCTGAATGTGCTTGTCCACACCTTAAGCCGCTTTGCGTGGGGTGAAAAGGCGCTTTCCCCGATAGCAGAAACTACATCATCACCGATCTTTTCGGGAACGACGATGTTCTCCCGATCTCCCACATAGCCTGTTATTATGAGAGTACCGTCCTCCTGCTTTTTGAACTTCCAGGATTTTTTTAATTCGGCAGGGGAATTAGGGTCTGCGTTAAGCTCCTTTTCCGCTTTTCTCTCCGCTCTCGCCTGCTCCTTGCCGGGATTCCCGGTGCGGTTTTTGAATTCCAACAGCCAGGCGGTACACTCTGTCTTTTCTCCCTTGCCCGAGTACTCGATAAGCTCGTCCCTTACCTCGGTCTTTTTCAGCCAGCCGCTTTTTTCGCACAGGGGAAGGCAGTTTGCGGCATCGGCGTCTATCATCACCTTCATAAGATCCGCTTTTGTGAGCCTTTTCAGGTTGAAGCTTGTAAGCACCGCTTCGAGAGCCACAGGGTCGGTAAGACAGTTAAGGCAGCGGCTTTTCCACAGGACGGGATTGTAAAATATAAGGCTGTCCGCCTCTTTGCTGAGCATAGTTATTATTTCCGCAAATTCCTTTGGTGGAAGCTCGCCGAAATCACAGCAGAACCTATCCCAAAAATAATAGGTGGGGTTGTTGGGGTGGAATCTTCCCGGACCGTGAACGAGAGCGTCCTTTATTCCTTCGGTGAGGGTAACGCCTTGACTTTTCAGATCGGCTATCTGCTTTTTGTCAAGGTTCATTATGGCGATAAACAGCTTGTCGTCTTTTGCAAGCCGGGTGTTTATGGCGGGGTATTTTGAAAAATGCATATATTCTCCTTATTAAAAGGGCTGTAAAAAGACAGCCTTCTTGTTTTATGCTCCCAAAAATGTTGTGCTGATTTATGGTTCTCTCAGCAGTTGTGCTATTTTACAACGCTATAAACAAAAGCTGCAAAGCCTAAGCCTGCAGCTTTCTGTTTTTGATATTTCCTTACTTCTTCAAACCGAACTTCTTGTTGAACTTGTCAACACGTCCGCCGCTGTCGATAAGCTTCTGCTTACCTGTGAAGAAAGGGTGGCATTTAGAGCAGATTTCCACTTTAATATCCTGCTTGGTGGAACGGGTCTCAATTACGTTGCCGCAAGCGCACTTAATGGTAGTGGGCTTGTAATCGGGATGGATTCCTTCTTTCATGATGTCACCGCCTTTTCCTTTTATACTCAGCCTAATGGGGAGCAACCCATTGGGGATCAGCTTGGAAATATTATAGCATAACAGAGGGGGTTTGTCAAGGGTGGATCACCCTTTTTCTGCACTTTTTCAGCATAACGTTCCGACAGGCGGGCTGCCGCTCGCACAACTTTACTGATAGCACGGGGCTGTAAAAAAACGACACAACGCTCCGTCAGGCGGGTTACCACTTGCACATCTTTACTGATAGCACGAATTTAAAAAAGCGTCAGAATTTCCTACGGAAATTCTGNNCGGTTCCGAAAAGCAAGCTCTTGGCGCTTGCGCCATTGAGCTTGCTTTTCGGAATTTTTAAATTCTTTTAAATCAGTAAATTACCGCCAACCTTCCTTAAAAGCGGGCATCTGCTCGCACAGCCTCCCTAAAAGCGAGCATCTACTCGCACTTCTTTCCTGAGAGGATAAATCAGCACAACTTTCTTAAAAGCATAAAAAATAAAGGGGCTGTCTTTTAGCAAGCCCCTTTTATAATTACCAATAACGCATATATCTCCGTGATTCCGCCATTTTCTTAAGCTCTTTCCTCTTACGCACAATGGCGGATTCCTTAAACACATATTCCTTCTTGGGCGGAATGGCCCTGAACTCGCGCTTTGCCCGATCTAAATCGGCAGCGATCCTTCCGGGGTGCTCAAAATCCATAGGCAAACGTATCATATCTACCGTTTTATATGAGGTCTCCGCTTCGTTGTACCACCACTTGTCAAAGGTAGGGAAGCCGTCCTTTATATGGTAGCTCAAAGAATCGCTTTCTCCCTCATATACCCGTATCTCGCCTGTTAATATCAGGTGCTTTTTCTTTTCGTCCAAAAAGGCTTGCTTGTAGGTTTCCAAGGGGATCACGCATACCATTCGGAGTATGGTTTTCTTTCCGAATAAAGTATATCTGCCCTTATACTTGCTGAAAACCGCGCCCTTTTGGGTTATTTCAAAATATGTGTATTTGCGGTTGTCTCTGACGTACTTGTCGCTTATGGCGCAGCAAAGCCAACACAGCAGCATTCCAACAAGCACGCTCCCCCCCACCGCTATGGCGTAAGGCAGGATAAAGTCAAGCCTGTCAGCGCGCTTAAGGTTAAACAATACCGCCCATATTACCAATAAAGAAAATTCCGCAATAGGCGTAACGATAAGAGCGATCGCCTCGTTGCGCCGCTTGCGGTATTTCTTTGTGTATGCGTGATAATAGCTGTTCATATTTTTGCTTGCCCCCTTGCCGAAATACTGCGTCACAGCTCCTTGAAATATGGCATATTCCTGCGGAGCCGTTCCTTGTCTTTCGGCAAGGGTTCGGCGCAAAATAAGGTTAAGGTCTCAATCCAAGTCCGCCTTCAAGAGTAAGGGTCTCGCCTGTGAGATACTTAAAGTCGGGAGAAGCAAGCTGTACGCAGACTCTGCCTATTTCCAGCTCGGAATCGCCTAAATGTCCGCAGGGAGGAATGTGCACGTTAGCCTTGTATGCATCGGGATATGCCTTCTCGAACTGTTCAAGCTGTGCAGTCCATGCAAGAGGACAAACAACGTTTACATTGATACCGTCCTTAGCCCACTCGGTAGCGGCTACACGTGAAAGACCTCTGATACCTTCCTTAGCCGCAGCATAGGAGCACTGACCGAAATTGCCGAAAAGACCTGCGCCGGAAGCAAAGTTGATAACGGAACCCTTGGACTTAACAAGGTGAGGATAGCAAGCCTTCATATAGTAGAAAGCCGCATACAGACCGGAATAAACAGCAAGGTCGAAGTTTTCTGTGGTGTGCTGAGCAATAGGCACGCCGGAAGCGGAAGCCTGCGCATTGTTGATAAGCACGTCAATGCTGCCGAATTCTTCGATAGTTTTGTCGATAACGTTCTGAACAACTGCTTCGTTGTCTGCGCCTGCGTTTACGTCAGCCTGTACAAGCAGCACCTTGATGCCGTAAAGACGTTCCAGCTCTTCCTTAGCGTCCTCCAGCTTCTTTACGTTGCGTCCTGTTATTACGATGTTTGCGCCTTCCTTAGCGTAAGCGGTAGCAATACCGTAGCCGATAGAGCCGCAGCGGCCGTCGGAGAGAACTGCGCGTCCCGCACCTGTGATAATGGCGGTTTTTCCTGTTAAAAAGCCCATTTTGAATGCCTCCTGTGAAGTTTATAGTTTGTATGTTATTATTTTAACATATAATTGGGGAATTATCAATAGACAAGAGGGAAAAAATCAGCACTTGCTTTTGGGTAGTTGTGCTGATTTTTGTTATTTCAAGAAAGTTGTGCTGATTTGCAGTTTGTTCAGGAAACTTATCACAACACATCTAAAAGCGGTTTTCTAATCGCACAACTGCTTTGATCGCACGAATTTAAAAAAGTGTCAGAATTTCCTACGGAAATTCTGACCGGTTCCGAAAAGCAAGCTCTTGGCGCTTGCGCCATTGAGCTTGCTTTTCGGAATTTTTAAATTCTTTTTAAATCAGTAAATTACCGCCAAC
>JAAVIE010000008.1 GCA_014799325.1 Oscillospiraceae bacterium | reverse complement strand
TATAATTGCGCCGATGCCGAAGAAAATCAAAAACTTGATATTCTTCTTTATCTCCTTGAAGTCAAGGGCAAGAGCGCCGCAGACCTTGTCGTAGCAGCCGCAGGTCACAAGCATTGTGCCGCCGCTGACTCCCGGTATTATATTGGCAATTCCGAAGATCAAGCCAAAAACTATGCCTAAGATGTTGCCCATAAATAAATATTGGTGTCCTTTCGTAAATTTATATTCATTGTACCGAGTTAAACTTCTTTGCCGCTTCTGGCCACAGCGTAAACAGCGCCGTCACTATCAGCGAGATAAGCAGCACCAAAACATTAGGCGCGGCAAATCCGAAAGCGCTGTTGAGATAAGGGATATAGATCAGCACCAGTGAAACCAGCAGCAGAATGCCCGACTGCAAGGTGCCCGAAAATCCCTTTTGCTCCTTAATGCAGTTGAAAAACGACCGGCGCCTTGAAATAAGGGAAAATCCGATAAATGTAAGCCCCACAGCCGTCATAACCAGTAGAAAAGCGCGGTGTATGGGCGGCTCAAAGCTCAGTGTAAACAGATAAAACAGGGTTTGCGCCACCGCCAGCATTCCTCCCAAAATAAGTACCTTAAGGAAGAAGCTTCTGCTTATAACGCCCTTTCCCACAAATGCGCTGGAAATAAAGTCAGCCTTAAGATCGGCTTTGTTGCCCATAAACATCGAGGCGGCAATAGGGAAAATTATACAGCTGATAATAGCCGACAGCGCAGGGGTGAAAACTGCCGCCCCGCCCGTAGCCACAGCAACGATAACAAAGACCGCCATAGCAAGATGTCCTGCCAGCATAAGCCCCAAGGCGCTTTTAACATTGCGGTGTATCTGTCTGCTTTCCTTTACCGCGTCCGCCACCGCTAAAAAGCTCTCGTCACTCATGAGCATATCGCAGCTTTCACAGGCAGCAGGGGAAGCGTTGGAGGAAACGGAAATTCCCACATCGGCTTCTTCCAGAACCGCTATATCGTCTGTGCCCGTTCCCAGGACGGCAACGATCTCTCCTTTGGAGCGGAGCATTTCCACCACCTTTGCGCGCTGCGAGGGGGTGACTTTTGCAAAGATGCCCACATCTTTAAGATCGGGGTCATAGTCAAGGTCGGCGCCTGTTACTGTTTTCAGTGAGGGAAGTCCGATCTGTCTGCCCACAGCAGCGGCGGCTTCCTCGTTGTCACCTGTCATCATAATAACTCTTACGCCTGCCTTGGTGCAGGATTTTACCGCAAAGGGAATGGTGTCGCGGGCGGGATTTTCCAAAGCCACCAATCCCATATATTCATATCTTATGTCGGACAGCTTTTTGGGCTTTTCCTTATCTGAGGGAAGAGCCGCAAATGCCACCGCCATGACCTGTCTGCCCTGCTTTGCAAAAGCCAGCCTTTTCTGCTGTATATAGTGCAGCTCGTTAGGGTCGATATTGCAGAGGGCAAGGGTCTCCTCGGGGCTGCCCTTTATACAGAGCAGTCTTTGCTTCCCTATCTTCCACAGGTTGCCTGCCATTTTGGAATTTTCGGAGAATGGGTATACCGCTTCTCTCTCATTGGCGAAAAGCTCTTTCACGTCGGTGCCGCCGAAGGACGCATACAGCAGTATCGCCTTTTCCGCAGGCTCAACGGGGGCAGGCTCGCAGGCTAAAACACATACGTTGGTGAAAAGCTGTGTGTTCTCGGTGAAAACGTCAGCCACTTCTATATGGTTTTTGGTGACGGTGCCTGATTTTTCTATACACATACAGGTAATGGCGCTCATTTCCTCCACAGTGCCTGTATTTTTTACAAGGGCGTGGCTGCGGTTCATACGCTCCGCGCCGTCAAGGTAGTAAAGCCGTACCAGCTTATCCGCCTGAGCGGGAACAAACAGCATTCCCACAGACAGAGCAGGGATAACTATCCTTGCAAGCACGTCGGTAAGTCCGCTAAGCTCCTTGTTGGTCAGGAAGCAGAACAGCGCTGTAAGCAGAGCAAAGGCAATTCCCATAAAAATAATGATCTTAACGGGTCTTTTGAGCCTTTTTTCAAACTGGGAAACGCTGCGGGTCTCTTTTCTCTTGACAGCGGCGTCCTCTCCTGTGGCGAAAACGCGGGCTACCAGGCTTCCCGATACTATCAGAGTGTTTTTGTAGACGCAGGTGGATTTGGGGATCGTCTTTCCGCCCTCTGCCCCGGCTCTTTTGGCAGCAGGGGCGCTGTCGCCTGTGAGGACCGCTTCGTTAACGGTCAGGTCGTCGGTTTCCAGCAGATGAGCATCGGCAGGAACGCGCTCCCCTCTCTGTAATACTATTATGTCGTCTGGGACAAGATATTCCTTTCTCACCAGGGCAAGCTCTCCGTTTCGTACAACGCGGAATTTCATACCCGACATTCTTTTTAAGGCGGAGTCCTTTTCGTACAGCTTAAGCTGCCAGATAACGTCTCCTGCGGTGAGCATAACGGTAAGCAGCAGCATCACCGTACCCAGGACAAACTGCATTGAAGCAAAAAGTAATATTACCGCCAAAGCCTGGGAGAAAAATCTTACGGTAAATATTGATTTTTTCAGATTATAGGAATTTCCCTCTTCTCCGTCATCATCGTTAAGCCCATACATAGTGAGCCTTTCCTCCGCTTCAGCGGAAGACAGACCTTTATAATCGGCTTTAAAGTTAAGTATTTGTGACATCTTTCTATTCTGAACCTTTCCAATTTCCAAAAGGGGTATGGGAATTTATTATATATACATACCCAATCTATATTATTGCATATTTTGGGAGAAATTGCAAGGCTTTAATAAACATTTTGTCTTAAAGCAACAAAATGAGAGCAAAAACAGTTGCTGCTTTTGCTCTCTTAGGGAAGTTGTGCTAGTTTTTATTGTGCTTTTAGGGCAGTTGTACGAATAGATGCCTGCTTTTAGAGAAATTGTGCTGATTTGGGTTCTCTTAGGGAAGTTGTGCTGGTTTTGGTTCTCTCAAGGAAAGTTGGCGGTAATTACCTGATTTAAAAAGAATTTCAAAATTCCGAAAATGAATGCTCAAACTGTCTGCTTTGGGCGTTGACGTCCTGTCAACGCTTTGGGCAGACAATGCCTCGTCCCTGAGGCATGGCGCAAGCGCCAAGAGCTTCATTTTCGGAACCGGACAAAATTTTCGTTGAAAATTTTGAGACTTCCGCAGGAAGTCATAGCCTTCTTTGAAATTCGTGCTATCAGAGCAGTTGTGAGAGTGGTGCCCCGCATTTTTTAACTTGTGCTATCCGAGCAGTTGTGAGAGTGGAAACCCGCCTTTAAGGAAACAAGTAATAATTTTTCACCGCTTTTAGAGGTGTTGTGCTGATTTTTACGGTTCTCCCAAGAAACTTGATATAAATATGGGCTGTCTTTTTTACAGCCCCTATTTTCTTTACCCAAAAACTATTGAAAAAAACACTTATTTATGGTAAGATTAAATGAATACAAAAAACTTCAAAAGGAACGATGTCCTAATGACAATTAAAGCTGTAATTTTTGATATGGACGGTGTTATCATCGATACCGAACCCCTATTGGCAAAATACTGGTGTAGGGCTGCCCGTGAATTCGGTTTCCCTATGGAATACCAACACGCGCTGAATTTAAGGAGCTGCTCGGAAAAGTACGCCTCCCCATTTCTTAAGAAAACCTTCGGAGATGCCTTTGATTACAGGACAGTCCGCGCAAGGCGCAAGGAGCTGATGAACGAGGATATCGAGAAGAACGGCATTGTCAAAAAGAAAGGCATTGACGAGCTTTTGGACTACTTAGACGGCACAGATCTGATAAAGGCAGTAGCTACCGCAACGGATCTGGAAAGGGCGGAAAAATATCTGAAGCTGATAGGTCTTTACCACCGCTTTGACACAATTTGCTGCGGCTCTATGGTGAAAAACGGAAAGCCTGACCCCGATATATATTTTTTGGCTGCAGAGAAAATAGGCATTGCTCCCGAAAACTGTATTGCTGTTGAGGACTCCCCCAACGGCATCAAGTCCGCTCACTCTGCGGGAATGCACCCTATAATGGTTCCCGACCTGACACAGCCCGATGAGGAGCTTGAAAAGCTGCTGTTCGGCAAGTGTGATTCCCTTTTGGAAGTCAAAGATATTTTGAATAAATTATTTTGGAAAAAATAAATCTACATAAAAATGAAGATGAGGTGTAAATATGAACATATTACCTGTAAACAAACTGAACGAGGATCTCAATAAAGACGCTTTTGAAGCAGTCAAGGCAGGAGAAGCCTTTTACCATGACCAGCTTGTAAGCGCTGCCGACAAGATCGCTCCCTCTGCCAAGGAGAAGCCCATAATACTGCTTTCGGGTCCGTCGGGAAGCTCCAAGACCACCACGGCAATGCGGTTAAAAGCTCTTTTGGAGGAAAAGGGGCTGTTGGCTCATGTCATCTCCATGGACAACTATTTCTGCCCCCTCAATAACCTCACACAGGAGGAATTGTTAAAGGTAGATTTAGAGGCACCTTCAAGAGTTGACATACCACTGCTCAATGAGCATCTTGACCGCTTCTGGCAGTGTTTGCCCACACAGCTGCCCGTGTTCAACTTTGCGGATCAGACCAGGGGCGCCGGAGAGATACTTTGCAGACAGGAAAACGAGCTTATCATAATCGAGGGAATACACGCACTTAACCCCGAAGTAATAGGCCCTATCCACCAGCATGCGCAGGGCATATATGTCAGCGTCCGCACCCGTCTTTCCTGCGGGGAAAAGCTTTTGCACCCCAGCATGATCAGACTTATGCGCCGCCTTATGAGGGACAGGCTGTTCAGGGGCAGACGCACCGAGGACATTTTCCGCGCCTTTCAGTCGGTACAAAGGGGCGAACAGCTTTACATAATGCCTCATAAGAAGAACGCCGGGGTCAGCATCGATACCTTTATCTCCTTTGAAACTGCGGTGTACGCCAACTTCCTTATCCCTGAGCTTGAAAAGGTGGATAAGGGCTTTGAGATGTACGACAAGGTGGAGGAAATGCTTTATTTCCTGAGAAATGTTACCCCTCTTGAATCGTCGGCGGTGCCTGCTCATTCTATTGTCAGGGAGTTTATCGGGGGAAGTTCATTTAATTATTGATTTTTTCAGAAAGGCTATCATATTAGATGTTTTCAAAAGTAAAAACCTTCGGTCTGTTAGGACTTAACGGCTTCGAGGTAACAGTAGAATGCAGCATCACAAAGGGCGCTCCCGATTTTAAAATAGGCGGTCTGGGAGACGTGTCTATCCAGGAAAGCAGGCAGAGAGTGCAGGCGGCGCTGAACAATTCCGGCTATGAGACCAATTCCGACAAGATAACCGTCAATCTCTCCCCTGCTGATGTGAAAAAGACAGGCTCTTCCTACGACTTTCCCGTGTTGGTAAGCGTTTTAGCAGCATTGGAGATAATTCCCCCTTTAAGCCGGACTGATGTGTTTTTAGGGGAACTGTCCCTGTCGGGAGAACTGACCTCCACAAAAGGGATACTGCCCATGACTGCGGCGGCTAAAGAAAAGGGCTTCAAGCGGATCTTTCTTCCCAAAGCCAATGTACATGAGGCTTCCCTGGTGAGGGGGATAGACATCTACGGCATAGAGGGCATCTCACAGCTTGCCGCCTTTTTGCAGGGCAAGGCAAGGCTTGAGCCTGCCGAACCCTATGAGCCCAAAGCCGAGGAGTATCTGACAGCGGCGGACTTTTCCGACGTAAAAGGACAGGAAAACATCAAAGCCGCAGTGCAGACTGCCGCTGCGGGATTTCACAATCTTCTGCTGATAGGTCCTCCCGGTTCGGGCAAAAGCATGATCGCCAAAAGGATAGCGGGAGTTTTGCCAAAGATGACCTTTGAGGAAAGCATAGAGTCCACCTCGGTGTATTCGGTTGCAGGGCTTTTGGACGACAGATCGCCTTTTATAATAAACCGCCCCTTCCGCCCCGTAAGCCATACCGCCAGCGGCGCGGGAATAATCGGCGGCGGGAAGATACCTATGCCGGGAGAGATCAGCCTTGCCCACAACGGCGTTATGTTTTTGGACGAGCTTCCCGAGTTCCGCCGCGACGTGCTGGAGACACTCCGCCAGCCCTTGGAGGACAGAAGAATTGTTATAACCCGCGCTTCGGGAAAGATCTCTTACCCTTGCAAGACCATGTTCGTAGCGGCAATGAACCCCTGCCCCTGCGGAAACTACGGCAGCGGGGGTACCTGTACCTGCACGCCTGCGGCTATCACAAAATACTTAGGAAAGATCAGCCGTCCCGTTCTTGACAGAATAGATATACAAATAGAAGTAAACGCTGTGAAATACGAGCAGCTGCGCGAGGATCGATCGGGTATTTCCTCCTCCGAGATAAGGGAGAATATCGAAAGGGCGAGAGAGGTACAGCGCCGGCGTTTTAAGGGTACAGACCTGCTCTTTAACAGTGAAATTCCCCCCTCAAAGCTAAGTGAATTCTGTCCTCTTGACAGGGAGGGGGAGGAATTTCTGAAAAAGACCTTTGACACTTTGGGGCTTTCTGCCCGCGCCTATGACCGCATCATGAAGGTGGCAAGGACTGCCGCCGATCTTGACGGCAGCGAGGCTATTACGAAAAAGCATATCAGTCGGGCGGTGCAGTATAGGACTTTGGATAGGAAGTATTGGAAGTGAAGAATTCAAAAAACTCAGCAAAATAAAAAAATCCGCTTCCGCGGATTTTTTTATGTCATCTTCTCTTTTCGTACTCGATAAGATTGCGGAGCATTTTCTTCAAGGATTCCTTGAGCTGTTCCTGCTCTGCTTTAGTGATGCCTTTCAGCATTACCTCATCGATCTGCTTGAAGCTTTCGGTCATGAAATCGTTCTGCTCTTTGCCCTTTTCGGTGAGATAAACGCTGACTTGACGCAGATCAGACAGATTTGCTTCTCTGCGTACCAACTCGTCCGCCTCCATTTTTGCGAGGCTGACAGATACTGTAGGAGCGGAAAGTCCTGTCTCTTTTACCAGATTGAGCTGGGAAATTCCGTCGTTGCGCGCTAAGCACATAAGTATCTTTCTGTTGCCCTGGGAAAGTCCGCCTCTGCCTGCGTCATGACGTACCGCCAAACCAAACATTTTGGAGATATCGTTGATGAACATTGAGGGAGTAGCGTTTTCTTTTTCCAGGAGATTTTTGTTTTTTTCGGTTTCTTCTTTTCTTTTTCTCATTACATAGCCCCCCTTTTCAAGATTTCGGCGGGTTTGTGTTTTAAGGAAGGGTGTTTTTGCGCTATTGGGAGATCCGCAAATTCGGAAAAGCGCAGAAACTGTTTTGATGAATGGATTGGCGACCCTGTTGAAAAACCAAAACCCTCTGTCACACTTATCTCATCTTGCAATGCTCTTGTAATACTATTACAATACTATTGCAATACCACGCAAGGAGCGTAACAGCCGACAGTTTTTTCTTGAACTTGTAATAAAACGATAGCTATACCGAAAAATAGCTGTTCTATTATTTTTTAATTATAGCTTAAAAACATTTTTATGTCAATAGAAAAAGCAATAAATTGTGATATTTTTTAAATTTGTTGGTGTTAAATGGGGGCGGGAGAGGGGGATTGTTTTCAGATGAAGAACGGAAAAATTTATCATTAATGATAAATTTGATTTTGTTGTTTTCGAGATTGTGTTATTTATTGGAGCCTGTTTGAGGGGGAGGTTCTATTCGCAGCGGCAGATTTATTGTCGCTTATGATTTTTTCCAAGGTTTTGCAGAAGATGTCTTCGCTGTTTTTCATTGAAGCTATAAATTCTGTGTAGCTCAGATTGTCATTAGGGATTCTCAAAGGCAGTATATACATGTTTTTTTCTTCTAAATGAGTTCTTTTTGAGATAAGATATTTTTTATATTCATAGGAATCAGCGGCGTTCCCTTCAGTCTCTTCGTTGTTTTTTGTTAGCAGAGGGCAGAGAATAACACTGGTATAGGAATCAAATATATACATATATGACAAAATCTGAAAAACATCCTCACGCACATATTCCCATGATTTGCTTTTGCATTTAGCTTCGATTTCGTCTTTAGCAATTTTTTCCCAGTGATTTTTATATTTTGCGTCCATGACGATATGATCGTTTTCATTAAGGAAATCAGGCTTAATACTTCTTTTGTTTTCAAGAATATCTTTATCAAAAAGAATATCCTCATCATGCTGCGCCTTAAATATGATATTATGCTCATCCATTATCTCTTTCAGATATATTTCCCAGATCTTTGTCATGTTGATAAGGAAGCCGCGGTATTCATCGCTGCCGCTTTTGTGCGATGCGATTCCGATATGACGCAGAATCCGGATAGCGGTTTTCCGCACAGGTTCCCAATTGCGGTAGACGGAATGGTGTATTTTCTTTTTGTTGGTTTTCAAAAGCTGTGATATCTCCTGACGTGAGGCAGGGGAGGTTATATTTCCCAACTGAGAAAAACAGTTTTTTACTTCGCGGTTTTCGAAGCCCTTCAGCAGGTTCCGCATGAAGCTTCCGTTTCTGCGGCAAAGCTGATAATAGGCGGTAAAAATAATACGGTTGATATCATTGTCGGGAGTATATTCACGATAGGTGTAGGCAATCTTGCCGTTAAAAATAGGGTTAAGCTTGATGTGTCGTTCAACCCGGATACGTCCGCGCACATGGGAGTTGTTCTCCTCAAAATTGCGGTAGCATCGGAACAGTCCCTGCTTATACGCTTTGCGAACCTGACTGACAAAGATAAAAGCCAAAATCTTTTCCAAACACCGTCCGCTTGCCCGATGAATTTGCATATCAGGGAAAATAGGGCTGTTGGTGCGCAGTGCGCGGGAAAGAATATAGTTGGTGAAATTGTAGCTTTTGGATTCGTCAAAACGGCTGTGAAAGAAGTACACATTTTCGATGCCGTTGTCGTCTATATCGTTTACCAGACCTATGTAGTGACCGCTATATTCCGCTTTATTAAATTCTTTGACTAATTCGATCGGCTTGTTATCTTTTTTGCTTTCGCCTTTAAATAATTCGATAATGTCTTTGTTTTCGCTTATTTTTTTCAAGGAATTATAAATATCGGAATGGCTCTTTGTGGCTTTTTCTGCGGATTCGCTGTTTTCAGCTTCTTCGTTTGCAGAGGGAGTTTGCAGGTCACCGGTGCCTGCTTTCTCGTTTATCGGAATCTCGCTGTCATCGTCCCCTTCGTAATATATATTCTTATCGTCTAATCTGGAGCAGTCCTTGATTATATATGTACGGATTTTGTTTTTGGTCATTCTTTAATCTCCGTTATTTGTTGAGTTTGTCGTATGGTTTTTTGTCTTTTTGTTTTCAGTTAATATCTAATGCAGCTTTACAAAGGTCAATAAATTTTTTGACGTCTTCTTCCTTCTCGCCGCGTACATATTCTCTAAGCAGATATTTGATGCGCCATTCAAAAACTTCTTCCAAAAATTCTTTTACGTCCATCTCGTTATCAGTTTTAGGCTTAGGCAGTTTTTCCAATATTTTTGTCGGCAGATTTGCAAATTGTCCCTGACTGATAAAGTAATGTTTGTTTAAATCAAATTCTTCGCCATCTTTTTCAATTGTTTCATTAAGCGCATTTACACGTTCTGCAAGCTTGTCTGCAAGCGTTTGGCGTTGTTCTTCATCGTTGTTGTACGGCTTGTACTCACCCATTTCTTCTTTTTCAAATGCTTCCTTCAACATTATATTAAACGCATCTTTCAACAAGTCTTCACTGACTTCAATCTCTCTCCACATAAATCTTCTGCGCAAAGCAAAGTCCATGCTTTCAACGGAGCGGTCGATATCGTTCATTGTGCCTATGATATAGACGTTTTCGGGAATGTAGAAGCCGTCTGCAAATTCATCTTCACGTTTTTGTTCTTCCCACTTTGTTTCCGGTATTTTTTTTTGACGGTAGTAGGATTTTAACTCGTTCTCTGTGTAGAACTGATTCAGATTTTGATACTGTGTCTGTACAGCATTTTCAGAACCGCGCTTGTCTGATTCAAGACAGTACATAAGCTCACCGAACACTTTGGATAGATCGGCTCTGTTTATTTCGTCTATTATGAAAAAATATTTTTTATTTTCCCAATCATTGTCATCTTTGTTTAATTCGGCGACATGACGGCAGAAGCTCTTGAAGATACCGTCTATCTTTTTAAATACAATATTTCCTTCGCTTTCAACAGGACGCAGACCTTCTATAAAATCGGTGTAGTCGTAGGAGGGGTGGAATTGAACTAATTCATACCTCTTTTCATTATCTTTTTTCCACAGCAGCGGAGACCCTTTACATTTTTCTATTTCATCTTTAAAACCTTCTTCCATATTTTCATCTTCAAATTTTCCATCGGCGATATCCTTTGCCATTTTTGTTTTGCCTGTGCCGGGTGCGCCGGTCAGAATGATTTGTTTTGTGCCGTTGTTGAGGGTTTCTATGATTTCTTCTTTATAGTTGTTCTTTGATTCCATTATTTGTTCTCCTTCTTTGATTTTAACATCGAATAGCTGATTCCAGATTTCTTCAAATGTGTTTGCATAATTATGTACATCTGCTTCCTTATCTTCACTTGGTCCTGTATATGTATATCCTCTAAGATATTTTATTATGGTAGAACAAACATTTGATATAGGCTTATTACCATTTGATTTGTTCGGACTTACTTTATCTCGGAATATTGAAAAATATTGCGTACCTATTTTGTTGTCCCATGTTCCGCTTTGTGTGGTATGTTCTCCTACCAGATCATTTTCGTTAAATATTTTTTTAATCCAAATTTTAAAAATTATAGCATTTTTATCATTAAAACTTGGTTTTGAATATTTTTCATTATCTTTTTTCTTTTTATCTACATACTCTTTAAAATCGGCCTTAAGCCGCGCAAGCTCTTTTTTTTCTTTTTCGGACAAAAAAGTAATATCATCGCCATCAAAAAAATTTGAGAATATGACTATTGCAGCAATTGCACATATTACATCATGCATAGTAAAACTTTGGCTATTAATCTTAATTTTAATTTTATCCTTATTCTTTTCAACATACATTCTGCTTTTAATATCACAAAAGGGATTATTATTTGTTTCTTGAGGATTAAAATTTCTTAAGTTTTCAACAAAATCATTTACTGACATTCTAGCAAAATCATTTTGTGTTAATGTTTCATTTTCTTGAACTATCCCTTTAATTTTATCTGCCATAAAATCAAAACCTCTCAGTATTAAATTCCAACAGAATAAACTTCCGCCATTATCATTCATTATATTCTATTCTACACAAAAAGTCAATCTTTATTTACAAAACCTGCCCAACAAAATATCCATAATACCCACATAAACAAAAAGCAGCTCCCCAAAAAGAGAGCTGCAAAAAGCCACATAAAAAATTAAAACAAACGCCTCACAAGCGCAGCACGTGTCCAAAATTGCGGACTTTGGCGCTTTGCGCCAAAGTCAAAGTTTTCTGCGAAGCAAAAATGACGGCTCTCAGCCGTCAAGTAATTTTGGACGAAAAATAAGGGACGAGGTGTTCCTCGTCCCAAATTTTTCTGGTGACCCGTACGGGAATCGAACCCATGTTTCCGCCGTGAAAGGGCGATGTCTTAACCGCTTGACCAACGGGCCGTTTTCCGATAAACGGAAATATATGGTAGCGGCAATTGGACTTGAACCAACGACACCCTGGGTATGAACCAAGTGCTCTAGCCAGCTGAGCTATGTCGCCATTTATTTATGAAGCTTATGACGCTTCAACGCTTAATCATTATATCACAACAGTCGAAAGTTGTCAATAGTTTTTTGAAAAAATTTTTAAAATTATGCAGAAAATTTGACAAACCCTTTATTACGTTGTATAATGTATTCAAATTCCCATTTTTAACAGTATTTTGAAACAAGGAGAACCAAAAGTGAACACCCAACCTATCCAATTGACCCATAAAGAATTTGACGTACTGGCAGCCATGAGCGGGGGGGAAAAAGCCCCCAGCCAGCGCAAGCTTGAAGAGCTTACGGGACATTCCCTTTCCACCGTAAGCCGCGTTATGAAAAAGCTCACCGAATACGGCTATGTCAGCGGCAGCAAGATCACGCCAAGCGGACTGTCCGCCCTTGAACCCTACCGAGCAAAAAGAGCGGTATTTATCGCCGCAGGCTTCGGTTCAAGACTTGTGCCCATTACCCTCAATACCCCCAAGCCCCTTGTCCGTGTAAACGGAAAGAGGATCATAGACAGCCTTATCGACGCTTGTCTTGACGCAGGGATCAGCGAAATTTATATTGTAAGAGGATATTTGGGCGAGCAGTTCGACCAGCTCCTTTACAAATACCCACAGATAAAATTTATAGAAAATCCCTCCTACAACGAAGCCAACAACATCGGCTCCGCAATGGCGGCAAGGTATCTCTTACAGGACGCCTATGTTTTGGAAGCGGATCTGCTGGTGTACAACCCCAAAATTATCAGAAAATATAACTATTGCTCCAATGTCCTAGGCATCTGGAAGGAGCGCACCGACGACTGGTGTCTTACCACAAAGGACGGCTATGTAGATGAGGAGAAGATCGGCGGCCTTAATTGCCACCAAATGGTGGGAATTTACTATCTCAATTCCGCAGACGGCGCAAGGCTTGCCGAGGACATCAAGACCGCCTACGAAGCCCCCGGGGGTAAGGAAATGTACTGGGAGACCGTTCCCAATCAGCGCTTCAGGGGCAAGTACAAGATCGAGGTGCGCCCCTGCGACGAAAAGGACATTGTTGAGATAGACACTTTCCGCGAGCTTAAGGCTATCGACAGAACCTATGACGTTTGATTTTTTGAGAATTTCCCATGTTGATCCCGAGGCAAAAGGCATTTAGCCAATAACAGTATTGGAGGACTTTATTTGATGAGCAGTAAACAGACCGCCGAAAATCCCGCCCAGCTCAAACGTCAGCTTAACCCCATGCACGTCTGGGCTATCGCTTTCGGCTGTATAGTGGGCTGGGGCTCCTTTGTAAATCCCGGCAAAAAATTCCTGCCCAATTCGGGGGCGGCAGGTACCGCAATAGCAATGGTTTTGGGAGCGCTGGTCATGGTGATAATCGCTTTCAGCTACGCCTATATGGTGCCCAAATACCCCAAGGCGGGAGGAGAATTTACCTTTACGCAGCATTGCTTCGGCAAGCGCTCCGCCTTTTTGTGCGGCTGGTTCCTGCTGGCTGCCTACCTTACCAATGTGCCTATGAATTCCACCGCTATCGGACTTATCGTTGACGGGATAGACGGCTCTGCGGACATACTGAAATGGGGCTTCCACTACCAGATAGCGGGCTTTGACGTATGGGCGGGAGAGTTTATTTTAGCTTCCGTGATACTTATTCTTTTCGGAGTATTGAACATTTTCGGAGTGAAAAAGGCGGGTATCGTGCAGACGGTGCTGTCATCGCTTCTTGTGGTGTCCGTATTTGTGCTTTTCTTTTCCGCTCTGTTCAGTTCAAAGGCGCAGGGTATAAATTTGGAGCCTGTATGGGGCTTTGACAAAAACGCGGCAATGGCTGCAGGGGCTTCCACCGAAAATATAGGGGAATTTGCTCATGTTGGCACATCGGGGATAATTTCCGCCATACTTGCCACCTTTGCCATAGCGCCGTGGGCCTTTGTGGGCTTTGACACCATTCCGCAGGCGGCGGAGGAATTTAACTTCTCTTACAAAAAAGTAATTTTCATAATGATAATAGCCATAGCATTCGGCTGTTTTGTGTACACCTCCAACAACACGGTTGCCGCTGCGGCCTTGGAGAACTGGCCTGACCGAGTTATGGCGGGGGATTGGGTGCTGCTGATCGCCGCCGAGGAGCTTTTGGGCGTGTTCGGCAAGGTGCTTATAGGAATTGCGGTGAGCTGCGCCGTGCTTTCGGGCATAATGGGCTTTTACCTTGCTTCGAGCCGCCTTATGATGTCTATGAGCAGAAGCGGCTATCTGCCAAAGTGGTTCGGCAAGGTAGACGCCAAGCATTCCACTCCCGTAAATTCGATCATTTTCTGCATTATCATCTCTCTTTCGGGACCGATCTTGGGCAGAGAGGCTTTGGGCTGGTTCGTGGATATGTCTGCGATAGGCGCGTCTATCGGCTATCTCTTTACATCTCTCTCAACTCTTGTGACGATCAAACGCGATGGTGACGGCACTTTGGGGCTGAAGATAATGGCAACAGTGGGCGCAGTATTCTCCTGCGCATTTATCGTTTTGCAGCTTGTGCCTATTCCCGGGCTTTCGGGGGTGCATTTCGGAACGGAGAGTTATATTATGCTGGCGGTTTGGGTTTTGCTGGGCGTGGCTTTTTATTTTAAGGAGAGGAAGAGGCTTAAAGAGGATTGAGTGTTGGGTGGTTTTAGGAAAGATGTGCGATTGGAAGTCCGCTTTTAAGGGAAGTTGTGCTGATTTATGGTTTTCTCAAGAGTGTTGTGCTGATATATGCCTGCTTTTTGGGAAGATGTGCGAATAGATACCCGCTTTTAAGGAAAGCTGGCGGTAATTTACTGATTTAAAAAGAATTTCAAAATTCCGAAAAAGAAGCTCAATGGCGCAAGCGCCAAGAGCTTCTTTTTCGGAACCGGACAAAATTTTCGTTGAAAATTTTGTCCTTTGTGAAATTCGTGCTGTCAGGGCAGTTGTGCGAGTGGTAGCCCGCCTTTAAGGAAACAGGTGATAATTTTTCACCGCTTTTAGTGGTGTTGTGCTGATTTTTGGCATTTTAAGCCTTGCAAATTCTAAAAAATATGATATAATATTATAGAATTGCGGCGGACGTCTGCGGACTATGCCTAAGGGAGTTGGATGTGTCCGGCTCTCTTTTAATTTATAGAGAAAACCGATCAAAAACTCAATATAAAAGCTGTGGCAGTTCAGTCTGCCACAGCTTTATTTATATACTCATTTCTTTTTTAAAACCTTATCCGCAAACATAGAAGCGTTTATCAGATCCTCAGGCTGTACGTCCAGAGCATCGGCGATATTGTAGAAAACCTCTAAAGAAAATCCTTGCACAACGTTCGGAGACTCGATCAAAGCCAGCATTGAACGGCTTATCTCTGCTTTTTCGGCTAATTCTTCCTGCGACATTCCCCGCAATCTTCTTAGCGAGGTAATAACCACGCCAAGCTGAATAAGCCTGTCACGGTTTTTGAAAGAAACCTCCTTACTCACACAAGCACCTCCATTTTCATTTCTTCTTAACAATATTATATAGAAGATAAAAAATTATTCTATCGAAAGGTTAAAGCACTTGACTAATCTATTAGACATAAGTATAATTTAATAAGTAATACATTATTTAAGTAGACTTTTGTATAACAGAATAGGAGAAAAACCATGACCTGCGTATTTTTCGGACACAGAGACACCCCCGGCGACATTTCCCCAAAGCTGAAAGAGGCTATAATAAACCTGATAGAGGAGAAAAAAGTAACGGAATTTTACGTCGGCAACCACGGCAGCTTTGACCGAATGGTGAGAAGAACGCTAAAAGAGCTTAAGCAAGAGTACCCCGAGATCAATTATAGCGTTGTACTCGCTTATCTACCCGGGAAGAAAGACCCCGATAAGGATTACAGCGACACGGAGTTCCCCGAGGGCATAGAAAAAGTACCGAGAAAATTCGCCATAAATTACCGCAATGATTATATGCTGAAAAAGGTGGATTATGTGATAGCCTATGTCAAGGACAGCTTTGGCGGAGCGGGGAAATGTGTGGATAAGGCGATGAGGAGAAAAGTGGCGGTTATCAATCTGGCGGAAACGGCGGAATAAAAAACATATTTTATGCAAAGTTTCCTGAAAGTGCCGTAAAACCGGCGCAATATCTCTAAGAGCGGGTTACCGCCCTCACAGCTTCTCTGAATGAACCGTAAAAATCAGCACAACACCCTCTAAAAGCGGGTCTCCGTTCTCACAACTTCCTTGATAGCACGAATTTCAAAAAAGACAAAATTTTCTTCGAAAATTTTGTCTGGTTCCGAAAATGAAGCTCTTGGCGCTTGCGCCATTGAGCTTCATTTTCGGAATTTTGAAATTCTTTTTAAATCAGTAAATTACCACCAACTTTCTTGAGAGAACTCAAATCAGCACCAGTTCCCTAAGAGAACCCAAATCACCGCCATATCCTCTAAGAGAACCATAAATCAGCACAACTATCCTAAGAGCATAAACTAAAGGAACTGTCTTTTTTCGCAGTCCCATAAATTTTTTTCATAACCCCCTTGAAAAAAACATAAAAATATGAGAAAATATAAAAAGGTATATATTACCGTAAAAGGTAAAAATCAATCAAACTAAAAAAAGAAAGAAGAACCATTATGAATAAAACCGCATGTATAGTCTTAGCCGCAGGCGACGGCAAAAGAATGAAGTCCCACAAGCCAAAGGTATTGATGAACGTACTGTTTAAGCCCATGCTTGGCTGGGTACTTGACAGCGCCGAAAAGACAGCTCCCGACGAAGTCTGCGTTGTGGTTGGCAGCGGCGAGGAGCAGGTGAAAAAATACCTTGAAAGCAGAAAGGGCAGTAATTACAACTACACAATAGCCCGCCAGACCGAAAGAAAAGGCACAGGTCACGCTGTAATGCAGGCTGAGGCGACACTCAAAAACAGCGAAAACGTCCTTATCCTCTGTGGCGACGCTCCCTTTATCGATGAAAAAACTATCACAAACGCCCTTAAAACACATACCGAGGGAAAGTGCGGAGTCACAGTAATAACCGCCGTTCCCGACAACCCCTTCGGCTACGGCAGGATAGTCAGAGATGAAAAGGGTGATTTGCTGAAAATAGTTGAGCAAAAGGACGCCTCCGATGAGGAAAAGAAGATCGGAGAGATCAACTCGGGCGCATACTGGTTTGACAGCAAGGCACTGCTGGAGGCGCTGCCCAAGCTCTCCAACGGCAACGCGGCAGGAGAATATTATCTCACAGACGCAATTTCTCTTATAAGACAGTCGGGAAAGAGAGCCGCCGTAAGCTCCGCCGAAAACAAGCTGATAGTTTTAGGCGCAAATTCACGCTCCGACCTTGCCGCGCTGAATGATTACGCAAGGAAAAGAGTGCTGAAAAGGCTTATGGAGGGCGGCGTTGAGATACCCTGCAAGGACGGCGTTATAATAGGCTGCGATGTGGAGATAGGACAGGACACGGTAATTCTCCCCAATACTATTATAAGAGGAAAATGCAGGATAGGCAGCAGCTGCGAGATCGGCCCCAGCTCGCTGATAGAGAATTGTACCATAGGCGACGGCGTAACGCTCAACAGCGTGCAGGCGTATGAAAGCGTAGTGGAAAGCGGCGCAAAGATCGGACCATTCTCACAGCTCAGAGCAGGAAGCCATATAGGACAGAATGTAAAGATCGGCGACTTTGTGGAGGTCAAGAACAGCAATATCGGAGAAAAGACCTCCGCGGCTCATCTTACCTATATCGGAGACAGCGACGTTGGCAGAGGCGTAAACTTCGGCTGCGGCTGCGTAACCGCCAACTATGACGGAGCAAATAAATTCCGCACCAAGATAGGCGACGACGCGTTTATCGGCTGTAATACAAACCTTGTTGCACCCGTTGAGGTGGGCGCAAATGCCGCCACGGGCGCAGGATCCACTATCACAAAGGACGTTCCCCCCGATTCACTTGCTTTGGAGAGAGCAGATACAAGAATTATTGAGCATTGGGAAAAGAATAAGCAGAGAAAAAAGAAATAATAAAAATAAGGAGTTATAAATTATGAAAGAAACCAAACCAAAACTCACCGTAAAAGGCGTAGGCAAGGTAAGCCTTTCACCCGACCAGACTGTTATTGACATCACTATTGAATCAAGAGATATGGACTACAACAAGACCGCCGACATGCAGCACGAAAAGACAGTTGAGCTGAAAAACGCCCTTACCGAATTGGGTTTTGACATTTCAAAGCTGAAAACCTCAAATTTCAACGTAAACACCAACTACGAAAACGTCCAGACCGACAACGGCAGGTGGGAGAGAAAGTTTGCGGGCTATATCGGCACACATCACCTTTCCCTGAAATTTGATTTCGATATGGAAAAGCTGAAATGGATGATCTCCGCCATTACCTCCTGCAAAAAGGCCAATCCCGCCTTCAGCATAAGCTTTGACGTCAAGGACAAGGAAAGCGTAAACGACAAGCTGTTGGAGCTGGCTGTTTCCGATGCAATGAAAAAGGCTAATGTGCTGTCAAGTGCTGCAAACGTTGACCTCGGTGCTATAATGAGCATTTCCTATAATAGTGAAGAGACGAATTTCGCTTCCCCCACGACCATGCTCTCCTCAATATACAGGGGCATAGACTGCGGCAAGGAGTCTGCTCCCGACATTTCCTTTGAGCCCGAAAGCATTCAGGCAAGGACGGAGGTCACTGTTGTATGGGAGATAAAGGCTTGATTTTTCGCCGTTTTTTGCCATACTATTTTAAACGTTTAATTTTTTAGAAAAGGAGAACCTTATGCCACATTTTACTTCTTCCGAGGGGAAAAAACAGATATATTACGAGATCATTGAGCCCAAAAGCAAGCCCAAGGCGGTTATACAGGTAGTCCACGGCATGTGTGAATATTTCGGGAGATATAAGGAATTTTCCGATTTTATGGTGGGAAACGGCTATGCGGTGGCGGGGGACGATCATCTCGGACACGGACGCACCGCCGAAAAGAAAGAGGATCAGGGCTTCTTTGCGAAAAACAACGGCTGGCGCTTCCTTGTCCGTGACGAAAAGAGAATGACAGAGATATTAAAGGAAAAATTCCCCGATACGCCCATAATCCTTTTCGGTCACAGCATGGGCAGCTTTATTGCAAGGCTGTATACCTCGTGGTACAGCGAGGACATTGCCGCGGCGCTCTTTATGGGCACAAGCTCGGGAGTTCCTGCGGGGGCTGCGGGTGCGGCTGTTAGGCTGCTGGAAAATGCGGCGGGTACCAAGACACAATTACAGACGGGGCAGGAGATGTTCTACCATTTTCTCACAAGGCGTGTCAGCGATAAAACGGGGGAAATGGATTGGATAAGCCGCGATAAGGAAAAAACCGAATTCTTCAAAAACGATCCTTTGGGAAATTTTGCTTTCACGGCAGGAGCGTACAGAGATCTTGTGAAGCTGCTGAACGAGGTCTCCGCCAAGGAATGGGCTTATTCCCTGCCAAAGGATCTGCCCGTTATGCTGATGAGCGGCGAGGAGGATCCCATAGGCGATTACGGCAAGGGTACAAGAAGAGTGTACAGAAGGCTTGTAAATGCGGGAATGAAAAATGTCGCAATACGGCTTTATGTTGACGCAAGGCATGAGCTGATAAATGAGATCAACCGTAAAGAAGTGTACGAGGATATATTAAATTGGACGGAGAAAGTTTTAGAGAATGTGAAAAAATAGCACAGCTTTCCTAAGGGCGGGTCACCGCTCACACAACTGTCCTGATAGCACGAATTTCAAAAAGACTAAGAATTTCCTTCGGAAATTCTTAGCGGTTCCGAGAAATGAAACGCCTCTGGCGTTTCATTTTCGGAATTTTGAAATTCAAATTTAAATAAGGAGCTTAAGTGAAAAAAAGATATTTAGAAGCCGCAAGAATAACAAAAACCGTGGGACTGCGCGGAGAAATGCGGGCGCAATTACTCTGTGATTCCTGTGAGATACTGACCGATTTCGAGCTTGCTTTGGGTAAGGAGCACACGCCCGTAAAGGTCACCTCGGCATTCCCCCTGAAAAATGATATGTGCAAGATACGCATAGAGGGAGTGGAAACAGCGGAGCAAGCGCAAAAGCTTGTGGGGAAGATATTGTACCTTGACAGAGAAGATGCGGAGCTTCCTGAGGACACTTGGTTCATTGCCGATATTATAGGGCTCCCTGTGTACGATGCGGAAAGCGGAAAGCTTTACGGCAAGGTTGCGGAAATTCTCCAGAACGGTCCCACAGACGTGTATATCATAAAAACCGAGGAGGGCAAGGAGCTGCTGTTCCCTGCTATCCCCGAAGTACTTAAAAGCATTGACGTTGACGGTGAGCGGATAGAAATAGTTCCGCTAAAGGGGCTGTTTGACGGGGCGGAGGAGGTCTGAATTGAGAATAGACATAGCCACCCTGTTTCCCACAATGTGCGAGGCAGTCTTGTCCGAAAGCATTGTGGGGCGTGGGCGGAAAGCGGGCTTTATCACCATAGAATGCTCCGACATAAGAGAGTATACCACGAACAAGCACCGCCGCGTTGACGACAAAGCCTACGGCGGCGGCACGGGAATGGTAATGCAGGCTCAACCCGTGTACGACTGTATAATGGACATAAAGAAAAGGGCGGGGGCAAACAGCTCCCGCATTATATATCTTTCCCCCCAAGGCAAGACCCTCACCCAGCAGCTTGTAAAAGAGCTGGCAGCGGAAGAACATCTGATACTGCTTTGCGGTCATTACGAGGGCGTGGATCAGAGGGTTTTGGACGAATTGCAGGCAGAGGAGATCTCCATAGGCGACTATGTGGTGACAGGGGGCGAACTGCCCGCACTGATAATAGCGGACGCAGTGGCAAGGCTGCAGCCCGGGGTGCTGCCAAACGAGGACGCTTATTCCATTGAGAGCCACTACAACGGCTTGCTGGAATATCCACAATATACAAGACCAGAGGTTTGGCGTGACAGGAGAGTTCCCGAGGTGCTTCTGTCGGGACATCATCAGAACGTGGAGAAGTGGCAGAAAGAAAAAGCGGTTGAGGTCACCGCTAAAAAAAGACCCGATATGATAGATAAGGCAAATGAGGATCAGCAAAAAATGTCGGAAAAAATGCCAAAGGGCTCACTTGACAAAACGCAAAAAATTTGATATAATATCACTTGTCGAACCAGCTATAAGAGCGTAGAATCCCGACGATTCTACGCTCTTATTTTTGTGTTCTTCGCAGTTTTCAGGCAGCTTTCTCTCCGATAAAGACTCCAAAAATATATTTAGGAGGATTTATATGGAAACTGTAAACCAAAGCAACTATCTCGGAAAAGAAAAGCTTTCCAAGCTTCTTGTAAAATTTGCCATTCCATGTATTCTGTCGCTCATCATCTCATGTCTTTATAACATTGTGGATCAGATCTTCGTCGGAAACATGGTGGGAACGGCAGGCAACGCCGCAACGGGTATTATCTTCCCTATCACGGTGGTAGGCTGGGGTGCGTCCCTGTTTTTCGGAGACGGCGCAGCTGCCTTCCTAAGTATGGCACTGGGCAAGGGTGAGACCAAGAAGATCCCCGCCAGCGTGGGAAACGCCGTGCTGATGTCTTTTGTGTCCGGCATTATCATCATTGCCGTTGCCTACATAGGTGGAGACGGTCTGCTGACCGTTCTCGGCGCAAAGGACGCCGAAACATTGCAGCTTGCATCTGATTACGGCAAGATCATTTATGCTATGATACCCCTTGCGCTGGTTCAGAACTGTCTTGCTTCCATTATTCGTGCGGACGGCAGCCCCAAGGTGGCAATGGCAGCAATGTTTACGGGCGCGATCATAAATATTATCGGCGACCCTATCTTTATTTCCTTTATGGGAATAAGCGGCGCTGCTGTGGCAACAATTCTCGGTCAGTTTGTAAGCTTTATAATGTGCGCTTCGTACCTTTTCCGCTCAAAAAACTTCAAGGTGAACGCAAAGAGCTTTGTTCCGCAGGGTAAGCTTCTGGGCAGCATTATGGCTCTCGGTACCTCCAGCTTTCTGACTCAGGTATCTATTGTTGTTATTACGATAGTTAACAATATTTTGCTTGTGGAATACGGCGCAATGTCTCCTTACGGCACCGTTATCCCCCTTTCGGCATTTGTTGTCATTATGAAGCTGTTTCAGATCATTTTGAATATAGCTATCGGTATTGCCGCAGGCGCACAGCCTATTGTGGGCTACAACTTCGGCGCAAAGCTGAACTCAAGGGTAAGAGAGCTGCTGAAGCTCATTCTGAAATATACGGCTATTGTTTGTATTGTGGCTACCGTCTTTATTGAGGCGTTCCCGTCCTTATTTATTAAAATGTTCGGTTCTGACAGCGAGCTGTATATGGAGTTTGCTACGAGCTGCCTGCGCATTTATCTGTCCCTTATTCTCTTTACCTGTCTGCAAAAGGTGAGTGCAATTTTCCTGCAGTCTATCGGCAAGGCGCATTTGGCAGCGCCCCTTTCGCTGCTGCGTGACGTGCTGTTGATAATAGCTTCGCTGATCGTTCCGATCAAGTTCGGCGTAACTGGCATTTTCTGGGCGGCGCCCATTGCAGACGTAATTGCCTTTGTTATCACTTTGTTTGTTATGCTCCATGTTTATAAATCCTTGAAGACCGAGGACGGCAAACCTGACGAAAGCGGAGAAGCTCAAGCAATAAAAGAATCCGTTCCAGGTCTTATCATCACCATTGCAAGAGAACATGGCTCCGCAGGCAAGCAGATCGGCAAGCTGGTTGCGGAAAAACTCGGTATCCCATTCTACTACAAGGAAATGACCGCCCTTGCGGCGCAGGAAAGCGGGCTGGATAAGGAATTTATTTCGGATATCAACGTTAATGCTCCCGCAGCATTGCACAGCCTTTATCTCAGTACTGAGGTGGTGCAGCAGGCGGTAGTTGCGCAGGATAAGGTTATCCGTAAGATCGCGGATCAGGGCAGCTGCGTTATCGTAGGCAGAGCCGCCGATTATGTTCTGCGCGATTACAGCAATGTTGTCAATATCTTTATTTATGCACCGGAGGACTACCGTATCAGGAAGGTAATGGAGGTTTACGGAGACAGCGAAGAGGAGGCAAAGAAAAATATTCGCCGTTCTGATGAAGCGAGAGGCGCATACTATAAAAATATTTCGGGAATGACATGGGGAGACAGGCATAATTACAAATTGCTTATAGACAGCTCCATAGGTGCCGAAGTCAGCGCAGACGCAATATGCCGTTATGTTCAAAACGGAGTGTAAAAATAAAGGGATCGTAGAAGGAAAATTTAAAAATTTTGAAATTTCAACAAATAAATCCTGCAAAATTGAAAAAAATAGTCATGTTCGACTATTGACAAAAACAGGATAATGTTGTACAATAACACTTGTAAGACAAAACAAAGGCGTTTTGGCAGTATTCACCTACTGCATAAAACGCTTTTTTGTTTTTCATATTTTTCAAAAAGTACATTAACATAAGAAAGGGAAAAGGGATAATGAGCGAATATTATAACGTTAAAGAATCCTTCGGCACAGACGCATTCAACATCGAAACTATGAGAGAAAGGCTTCCCAAAGGCACCTTCAAGGCGCTTATGGCAACTATCGAAAGCGGCACGGAGCTTGACAGCTCGGTAGCGGCGGTAGTGGCTCACGCTATGAAGGACTGGGCTATCGAAAAGGGAGCTACTCACTATACACACTGGTTCCAGCCTATGACAGGCATCACCGCCGAAAAGCACGACAGCTTTATCAACCCCCAGGGCGACGGCACTGTTATAATGGAATTTTCGGGAAAGGAGCTTATCAAGGGCGAGCCTGACGCGTCATCTTTCCCCTCGGGCGGTTTGAGAGCTACATTTGAGGCGAGAGGTTATACCGCTTGGGATCCTACCTCTTTTGCCTTTGTAAAGGACAATACCCTCTATATACCCACCGCCTTCTGCTCTTATTCGGGAGAAGCGCTGGACAAGAAAACACCCTTGCTTCGTTCTATGGACGCAGTTTCCGCACAGGCTATCCGTATTTTGAGATTATTCGGAAACACCACTACCAAGAGAGTTGTGGCTACCGTAGGCGCAGAGCAGGAATATTTCCTGGTGGACGAAGCTCTTTACAACAAGAGAAAAGACCTTATCTTCACAGGCAGAACACTTTTCGGCGCAGCTCCTCCCAAAGGACAGGAGCTTGAAGATCACTACTTTGGCACTATCAAGCAGAGAGTTAGTGACTATATGAAAGATCTTGACAAAACTCTCTGGAATTTGGGCGTACCCTCCAAAACCAAGCACAATGAGGTAGCCCCCGCACAGCATGAATGCGCCCCCATATTTGAAAACGCAAACCTTGCCGCAGATCATAACCAGCTGACTATGGAGCTTATGCAGAAGGTTGCGAAAAAGCACGGTCTTGCTTGCCTTTTGCACGAGAAGCCTTTTGCGGGAGTAAACGGTTCGGGCAAGCACGATAACTGGGCATTGTCCACCAATGACGGACAGAACCTGCTGAACCCGGGTGATTCACCTATCGAGAACGCGCAGTTTCTCACCTTCCTTGCGGCTATAATCAAAGCTGTTGACGATCACGCAGATCTGCTTAGACTGTCGGTAGCCAGCGCAGGCAACGACCACAGACTTGGTGCAAACGAGGCACCTCCCGCTATTATCTCCGTATTTTTGGGAGAAGAACTGACGGACGTTATAGAAGCACTTGTAAGCGGCAGCCATACCAAGGATCTGCACAAGCAGTTTGACATCGGCGTTTCCACACTGCCTACCTTCCCCAAGGACACCACCGACAGAAACAGAACTTCGCCTTTTGCTTTCACAGGAAACAAGTTCGAGTTCAGAAGCGTTGGTTCCACCCTCAATATTGCGGGACCCAATATCGTACTTAACACCATTGTGGCAGACGCGCTCTGCGAATTTGCCGACAAGCTGGAAAAAGCGCCCGACTTTAAGTCCGCTCTTAATTCCCTGCTTATCAAGACCTTTACCGACCACAGGAGAATTATTTTCAACGGTAACGGCTATGATGCAAGCTGGATCAAGGAAGCGGAAAAGAGAGGACTGCCTAACCTTGTTTCCACCGTTGACGCAGTTCCCCATTTTGAGGATAAGAAGAATATCGACCTGTTTGTAAAGCACAGGGTTTTCAGTGAGATAGAGATACATTCCAGAACAGAAACTCTGCTTGAAAATTACGAAAAGGTACTGAATATCGAAGCTCAGACCACCGTTGACATGGCTAAGAGAGAGATCCTGCCCGCAGTTCTTAAATATCAGAAGGAGATCTGCGAGACTGTCAAGGCGAGAAAAGACGCAGGCTATAAGGCAGGCGCGGAAAAGGAGCTTGCCGACAAGCTTATTTCTCTCACCGACGCTCTGAATACAAGGATCAAGGAGCTTGAAGCGGATATTGCAAAGGGTCACGCTTTGGAAGATGTGGTGGAGAAGTCTAAGTATTTCCACGATGTTGTTTTTGCTTCCATGCAGTCCTTGCGCGCTGTTGCCGATGAGCTGGAGACCATGGTGGGCGAGGAGTATTGGCCTATTCCCACTTATACCGAGCTGCTTTTCAGCACTGATTGATTTTACTTGATTTGACTTAAAGCGGAAACGCTTTAAGATATACCTGCACCCTTTTCCTTTGGCTATGGCTTTGGTCATAGCCTTTTCTTTTTGGATCAAAAGGGATTTCAAGCGTCAGGAACAGGATCGATGCAGTTGACAAATCTAAGGAAAGTGATATAATGAATATAGATGAAAAATTATCGGCACTAAGGGGGAGAGCGGTATATTAAAACTTTCAAGCAGATTTGTCAATTCCAACGATCAACTATATACTAATGCAGATAAAATTACGCCGTTGGAAGGCTATACCGATATTGTATGCCACGGTTCTCCCGATGAACTGTTAATTTATGGATTAGATGGAGAAGAATGGTCGTATTCGGCAAAGGAAGCGGCTAATATAATACGTAATTCCAAAGAATATGACGGTAAAGCTGTTCGCTTAATTTCCTGCTCCACAGGCAAAGGCGAAAATTGTATTGCTCAACAGATAGCTGATGAGTTAGGTGTTAATGTTTTAGCGCCCAATGAGATCATTAGTGTTGATGTAAATGGCGAGATGTTTATTTCAGATAACGATGTTCTGGTAGATTTATGGAACGAGGGCACTGAGGACGAACGCAAGCAAATACACACAACAGGAAAATGGATCATATTTAAGCCAAGAAAGAAGTGATAATATGTTTTTATGCAACTATAAAGAATACGGTTCATCAAACGGTGAATCAATGACAAAATATTGTCAGGAAAAACCTTATGAAGGAAAAGAAAAAATTGTTTTTTATCTGCGTAATAAAGGCAGACCCACATTAGCAAGCACAAGGATTGCCCGCGACAGGATCACAAATGAACGTATAAAGGGAGAATTTCAATCTGTTCATTATACAGACGGTAAATATTCTTGGTGCAGTGATCTTGCTTATCATGTTGAAAAATACAATTTAAGATTACCTAAAGAATTTGAAGATCATGTGTTAAATCATCAATAACGAAATAGTATAAAATCAGCTTGCAGAATTTTAGATCTCTGCAAGCTGATTTTTTATTGAGCAATGTTGCTTATTTTATCTGCTCCAAAATAAACGGATCCTTGATCTTCTTATCCTCCGCAAACAGCAATATCTCCGAAATGATCTGCGAAGTCTTGGGATCCTCGTCCACAAAAGGCAGGAACAGCTTACCCCTATGCTGCGAATGAACAGGCAGTATATTTATCATAGGACCGCCCTGCAAATGCACGACGCCGCTTCCTAGGTGGATCGAGTAATCCGCCCTCTCGCCCTTGATAAATGTGTGAGTGCCCTTAATTGTAACATTAGTGAGCTTGAACAAAGGCAAAGTAAATTCCACAATAGCGCTGCGCATTTCAACAGTAGAGTGGCTGGTCTCGGGATCAACACCGCCTGCATGAGCAACGCTGACAGCAAGATCCACATCGCGCATTACCTCCGAGAAGATAATGTCGGGAACGTCCTCGATGCGCATAGCCTTGTAGGTCTTGCGGTCGAAAAATTCAACCCATTCAAGTGTGGGCGCTTCAATGTCGGCAGGGGAGAACCAGTCCGCCAAAGCATAGATAGAAGCGATAATATTTTCCTTGTAGTAGACTTTCTGCAAGCCTTCCTCTACGTCCGCTACCCAACGGCGTGTTTTGAGACAAGCCACAGTCTTTGCGGGCTGTATCTGATTTCCCGCATAGCGAGTGGAGCGGAATGCCTGCGATTCCTCCTCGGTCTTGACATACAGCTCTCTGAATACCTGCTTAAAGGGCTGAACGATGCTGTTGTCAAAGAGATACTTCTGATATTCGTGCCAGTGTCCGTCCTTGTAAATATTAAAGGGGTGGGCGATTATCAGCTTTGACGTTTTGGTGAGCTTGGTCTCGTTGCCCTCAAAGTCGGTGAGCTTGTTTTTGCCGAAGAAGCCCAATTTATCCTTGGTGATGTATACGAGAGTGGAAACAATGGGGGAAAGCACGGGGTTGGTGCATAAAAGCTGCAACTCTTCGGCGGTGAACTCGGTTTGGTTCTCCATTGCCTCTTCAAACATTTTCTTAGTCCTGCGGTACTGTTCCACAAGCTGTTTCTTGGTGGCAGTGAACTCCATGACCTTTTCGTTTTTGTTGTATTTGGAGGGTATGGACTTCAACGCCTTTCCGCCCTTTTCGCAAAGTATCTGCGCGCCGCCCTTTTCGTCTATCTCCAATTTCAACCGTATCTCGTCGATATCGTTCCAGTCAAGGAGGGGTTTAACGTTGTCAAAGAGCTTGGTCTCCATTTTAAGGGTAAGTCTTGATACNTCGGTAAAGCCTGCNTTNTTGGACAGGTTCTGCANTGCCATTTCGGAGGCNTTNGTTTCGCTNGCTTTTCTCTGCGCACCGAACTTCTTGCTCTGCTTCTTGAACTCTTGGATAAACANGTANCTGTCTATCATATCCTTTTCATTTTCAAGGGGAATAAGGGCATAGGCCATAAGGGTNTCCTTGTTGCGCTTTTCGGTGATGTTCTTGATACACTCGTCCTTGTTCAGCTTGCCCATAACTGCGTCTGCGTATTTTCTGGCTCTGGAATGCTTTGCGCCGTCGGAAATGTACTTGGCGGCGGTATAGATCTGATCAAAGCGCTTCTCGCCGACAGTCGCATAAGCTTCTCTGCACCAGTCGATGTCAAAGGCGCCGTCGCTTAAGTCCTCGGCTGAAATAGGCGTGTATTTTGCGATAACGGCTTTCATCTTGTCGTCCATAGCTTCATTGGTGTGGGCGATAAAGTAGTAGCAAGCAGACCTGAAACCGTCCCAGCCAAGGTANTCNCCAATAATATCAAGCCANGCGGGAGCNAANANNGCGGCTTCAACTATCCTGTTTTCCTTAACNTCTGTTTTTGAGATAAGCTCNNTGAACTTTTCNGCGTTGTCCGNAGCTTCGGGNACGCANACNCCCAAAAGGTAGCTNAGACTGCGCTTTTTGGAAACTCCGTTGTAGGTATAGAAATAAGATGAGCGGTCAATGGTGTCCTTGCCCATAGCTGCGAGGATCGTAACAAGCCTTTCCGCACCGTAAATTCTCTTNATGCTGCCGATAGCGTAGGTGAACTTNGTNTCNGTGTCGCCTCTTGACATTTCNGTTCTNAGAACNATATCAAGTATCTTTTCGCCGATGTCGTTGGCGTAGTCNATGCGCTTGTTGTCCTCCTCGGTAAATTCATGCTCGCTTAAAACTGTTTTGAGAAGGGGGAGCTCTAAAAGTGACTTTATAAAGCCCTCGCAGCTTCTGTTATACCAGAATCGGGATTTCATGGAGAACTCGCCCGACTTCTTGAATGCGATAAGCAGCGACAGGTCGTCCAAAGCGGCGGTAAGCTCCCTGTTTATCAGCATCTTATACATAAAGCCCTCGGATATAACGCCCTTGTATGCGGCAAGAATAAGGGTGTCCACTGTAAAGGGAGTAAAGCTCTCCTTCCTCATTGTATAGTAGAGCTGATAGTTGCCTGTGTTATTGTTGCTCAGCTCAAAATATCCGAAGCGNTTNCCNAGGGCGCATTTCANGGCGAANACGTCCTTGAAATGCTCCTTTGCAAGGTCGGAGGAGCTGTAAACTGCGCCGATGATAGTCCTCAGCTTTTCGTCATTGATGATAGTCAGGACGCTTTTAGGCGTATCAAAATTGAATTCCANCTTTTCNCCGTCAAGNTAGAAGGTGATGTNCTTTGAGCCGTAGCGCAGATCNATAAAGNNGTACAGATCTTCNTTTTTCGCNTCATANGNNATNTNNTANANAAGGGCAATTCCNGNGGTNAANAGCACACTTGNGTTGAAATGCTNNTCCTTTAAGTATCTGATGATAGAGCCCATTCTTGAAAGGTGCATATAGCTTGCCTTTAAGTCATACTCTTCTCCTAACACCTTATTGGAGAATGTGCCTGCGCCGGCTAAAACAAGGCTCAGCTTATAGGCGGTAAGTCCGTCGTGAACGTACTCGTCATAAAACTTATCCCACAACTCTTTAAAGGGGATGGTCTGTCTGCCGCTTGCGTCCCATATCATAAAAGAGCCGTAGCCGCTTGCGCCTGCAAGCAGTTTTGTTTCGCCGTAGTAATCGGTGTACTCGTCGTTTTTGTGTTCCTCGATGAGCTTGTCCAAAAGGGTGAGGATAGTATTGAGGTCTAAGTCCTTATCGCCTTTTTTTGCCTTTGCCAAAGCCTGTGTAAGCTTACCCTTGGGTTTGTTGCCGAAAAGGGTCGTATTGGGGAACAGCTTGATAAAATCAGCCTTGCAGGATTCCACGAAATCCTTGTCAAATTCGGGCTCGTAGCTGTCTGTTTCTTTATACAGACCGTAGCCCTCTTCGTCATTGGCAGTTTTGTTCTCTCCGCTGATGCGGTCGATAAGTATCTGCTCCTTTGAGGTGGGCTTTTCAATAAGGGAAACAAGGTCGGTGAATTCCTTNTTGATGTCCTCATCGCTGTCNGATTCGCTGATGCGGATTATCATATCAAGTCCCGCAGTGCGCTTTTCCTCTTTTTTNTCGGTAACAAGCTCNCTTGCGCTTTCCAANATNTTCTCATTCTTCTGCTTGAACANNAGNTCGATNATCTTNTTGCGCATATCTGCNGATTTNTATTTCAGCATTTCTTGGAGCATTTTATAGTGCCTGTCNTCAAGCTTGCATCTNGACATTATCTTAAAGACTTCTTTTCTNGAATANTCCTCTCTGTCNTTGGCNAGAGAAACAAGNGTGTCAAGCTGAATNTCGGTCTTNGGCTCGGAAAGGAGCATGGTTATCTGNACNGTTCTGCCGCTGCTGTAATANCCNTCGCCCTTGATAANGGGGATNAGCTGGCANGCNTCGTCTATTTTATCGTTATCCTCNANATCCGCCGCAATTATACAAAGCTGCTTAACGATAGAGGATTTCGTATAGGCTTCGGCATTCCAGGGGAATACACAGGGGTTGAACTCCACGTCTTTCTTGGGGAAAGATGCCAGCATTTCTTTAAAAATGCCATAGAGCTTCTCTGCCTGTTCCTTGCTTTCAAAACGTCCGCTCATGGGGGTCAGATATCTTTTGTACTCTCCGCCCTCATATCTGGTATAGCCGTTGATGCTTATAAGCTGGGGCAGAAATACCGCCATTACATTCTGCTCCTCGTGACGGTGCAAAACGGCTTTTACTGCCAGCCTTTGCTGTGTTCTTGCGCTGATGCCGCTGCGCAGGAAAATTCCGCAGGTCATGGCTTGGTGTACTGTGCCCTTTTCTATTACCTGCTCCATAAATTTTTCTGCATCGTTGAATTCAATACTGCCCAACGCCCACAAGGCTATGAACAGCTCCATAGTGTCCTCGCTTTTAAGGCACTGCTCCGCAAAGGCTTTGTCGCTGATACATTTTGAAACAAGCTCCATGCTTTTCTTGCTTATTCTCTCCAAGTCCTTGCTTTCGGGAGTGAGGAGACCCAGCCATACGCCCACCGCTCTCTTTACCGAGGAATAGCGGATAAGGTCGTTGTCCTTAATGGTGTTGATTATCTTTATAAAAGGCTCTATCCTGCCGTTGTCAGCGTTTTCGCAGATAGCCTGTCTTAAGCCCTCCTGAAGCCTTGCGGCAAGGAGCAGCTTGCAGGTGAGGTCGTGAAGCTCCGCATTATTGCATCTGAAAACTCCCGCTAAAAGATCATAGCTTATTGCCGTATCACTGCCGCTTTCAAGGGCGCTTTTGATGTAATTTATCACCCTCTTGTCGCCGCTGTCTATTTTGTATGCCAGCAGGTATTTGTTGTTCAAGCCCCAGCTTTGATTTCTTTTATATGCAAGCTCCTCTTCGGAAAGCTTATCTTCAAGAAAATCGGCGTAATCCGCATCAATGCGTGTACCCGTGGCAAAGGCGCTGATTATTTCCACAAAAACATTCAGATAATGGGAATAGTCCTTTGAGCGGAAGCTCCTTCTGTTCCAGCCCAGACAGTAGCTGAAATTATTGCAGCTGTCAAGGGTGTACAAAAAGGCGTCCTTGTTTCTTTCAAGAATACAGCCCTTTTCAAAAAGCCATTTGCAGTTCTTCTTAATGAAATCCGAGGGCTTTTTCTTTCCGTCCTTTACGAAATCCATAAGCTGTGTCAGAATTTTGCCGTCGATCTTTCGGTTGATAAATTCCTTTTGTGTTTCGTCAAGGGAGTTGAAGATCTCGTTCCACCTGTTGCTCATCTTGGTTCTGTAAGTATTTGCAAGAGCGGAGAGCCTTGCTCTTTCTTCGTTGGTTACCTTGTCCATGTTACCACATCCTTCCTGCAAGCATTGTTAATTTTATAAATGTAAGGGTGTCGCCCTCATTTAACGTAATGGCCGTGTCAAGACCTTCGACCTCGATTTCGATTTCCTTGTCGCCGATGAATATTCGGTACAGACCGTCCTCAAAGGATTGGAGGGCGTTTTCCCGAGCCTTGTCCATATTCTGCTCCTTTTCGCCGTAGTTGATGCCGAATGCGATCTTGCCTACCTCCGACATATCGGCTATCTGTTGTTCTGTCAGGGGCTTTTCGCCGTTTTCTCCCGCCCTCACTCTTTCGTTGTAGGCGTTTACGCATTGCTCTACTGTGAGATTTATAAGTTCCCTTACCGTTTTTGGGGGTGAGGGGTATTCAAAATCTACAGGAGCGATCTTTTGCTTTCGCTGACCTATCTGTTTTAAATTGACCTTTACCTTCATATTTTTCTCCGTTTTGTTTTTTGGGAATTGGCTTTTGCTCATATAAATATATCACATTTCCGCTGATTTTTCAACCAAGTGATAGACCATACCTTATTATATATAAAAACAAACAAGCATAAGCGAACAGGCTTAAATACTTGAAGCTCCGAAAAGGTCCTTTTGTTCGTTGTGGAAAATGCTGTAAAATTTTTTGCGTTGAAGAAAAAGTTTGGCGAAAATGCACATCTGCCTAAAGGGGCGGGGTTTTCGTTAAAATCGCCGAATAAATCTTCCCCCTTTTTGAAAATCATCAAAAATTTGACTTATTTTTAAAAGGTTACAAAACGGTAACAAAATAGTAACAAGAAATTTTTGTTTATTCTGTACAATTTCGGGGGTAGTTTTTATTTGACAATTCCCAAAAAATAGGATATAATGCAAACGTAATCAAAAAAATCAAGGAAGATAACAGATACAACAGAGAGAAATTATTACAAAACAGTTACAAGTAGAACGAAGAGAGAACTAAGGAGACTAAGGGAGAATTTATGAAAGTAAAATTTCAAACAACAGTCTTAAATGTGATCAGGAAAATCGAATCAAAGAAGAACATTTTAAGAAATCATACCGTATTCGGTCTTTTTCTGGGCTTGGCGTCACTGAGCGTTATGTTCCTTATGACGGGCGCGCTGTATTTCAGAAACGAAGCCCGTATTTACGACGGCGGAAACGTTATCCGCGCTTTTACAATGTATGACGAGCTGGACGAGATCCTTGAAGAGCAGGGCATCACTCTCGGAGAATACGACCGTGTGGACTTTGACGGAGTTGTGGACGGAGAGGCAAATATCGTTATCCACCGTTCCCTCAATATCCCCGTAAAGGCAGACGGCGGAATGGTATTGGTAGAATGTGCCTACAACGAAAAAGTTTCCGACATCCTTGCAAGAGCCGATATAACCCTGGAGGAAGAGGACGTTGTCGAGCCTGCCGAAAGCACACAGGTGTCCGAGATAACCGAGGTGGTTGTCAACAGAGGATATTCCGTATACGTTAAGGCAGACGGAAACACCACAGAATTTTCCGCATACTATCACACCGCCAAGGAAATTATGGAAAGAGCGGGAATAGTTCTTGAACAGGACGACTATATCGACTGCGATCTTGATAAAGTTCTTGAAGAAGGCGACACCATTACAGTTACAAGAGTAAGATACGAAAAGGCAGAGAGCTACGAGGTAGTTCCCTACAGCACAATTACTCAGACCAGCAATCTTGTTTCCATGTACAAGTCAGAAGTGACACAGCAGGGCGAAAACGGCACACGCACCAATATCAGCCTTGTGAAGTACGTTGACGGCAAGAGAGTAAGCGAGACTGCGGTAAGCTCCGAAATCACCAAAGAGCCTGTACCCGAGATAATCAGCAAGGGCGCCGCTTTAAGCACTCCCTACAGCAAGAAGGATCCCGAAGATCTGGTACTTGAAAACGGATTGCCCGCAGAATATGAAACGATCTTAACAGGCAAATCCTGCGCATACACCGCGCCTTTAGGCAACGGCACTGCCAGCGGAAGAAAGTTAGAGATAGGCACTGTGGCAGTTGACCCTGCTATTATCCCTTACGGCTCCGAGCTGTACATCGTCAGCACCGACGGATATGTTTACGGCTACGCTGTTGCGGCAGACACAGGCGACCTTACCGCTCACGGAGTTTTGGTTGATCTCTATATGGGTAATATGGAGGATTATTTCGAGGAATCTCTTAACTACGGCGCAAGACAGGTCAATATTTATGTTTTGAGCTGGGGAGCGTAATAGCTTATTTTGAATATCAGAGGCTGTGGAAATTGCAGCCTCTTTTTGTTATTATCTCCAAAAAACCTTGCAGTTTTCCCCAATCTATGATATAATAAGATATAAGTATAAACATTTTGACCAAAATCCAAAAAATACTGCCGGAAAGCCGCAAAGAAAGGAGCATTGTCAGATGCTGCACAAACCGAAGATCCTTATTATCGATGAGCTTGAAACCGTCCTCGACCTTATGGAGGAGGCAATAAACTTTGAAAATGAGTACGAACTCTTTCAGGAAAGCAAAAAGATAAACTCACATAATGTCATTCTAAATGAAAAACCCGATTTTGTCCTTCTTTGCGCAGACAGCAGCGCAAGCCTGCTTACTGCCGACTCTCTCTTAAAGCTGAAGGAGTGTCCGCCCTTTGTGCTTATGGGCAAGCTTTTTGAAAATGAGAATGACGAGGAGGCAAAGTCTGTCATAAAGCGCTTTAAGCCCCTCGATACCATCAAGCTCCCCTTTGAGCTGGACGAAATATGCGAAAAATTGGAGAATGTCAGCTTTACCGCAGAGGGCTATGTGGACGGACTTACAGGACTTTGGAAAAAGCCTGTCTTTGACTACAAGCTGAACAAGCTCATGAAGAAAAAGCCGGACGGCATATTTTTCAGCGTGTCGCTGAACGCCTACAGCTTTGCTGCAAACCCCTCAACTCCCTTGCAGATACAAATGGCAGTGTTCGCGCTTAAAAACAGGTTTGAGGACGCCCTTCTCGGCATAAGCGGAAATATCGTTTTGGGATTTCTCCCAACCAACAGACCTGTCAAGGACACCGAAAAGCGGATCAACGCCGCTATCGACGAAATGCTGGAGGCGGCTGAAAAGCCTATCATCTATATCCCCGCGGGAGCCTGCGAGAGCAAGGATTACAACTATTCTCCCGAGGATATGCTTATTGCGGCTGATAAGGCAATGGCATATTCGGGCGTTGAAGGAAAAAACAAGGTCAAATTCTTCAAAAAATCTTAAATTATCTTAAATGATATTAAGTGAGTTTTAATAATAAAAAACGACTAATTAAGGAGATAAAATAATGATAGAAGTTCTTCTTGTCACCAATTCGGCGCAGAATATAAGGATCGCCTGGCGGCATTTCTGCACAGACGATTACAACGCTGTTTCGGCAGTTAATAACGATGAAGCAATAAAAACTCTTGTAACCAGGAAAAGCAAGGTGATCCCCGTTTTCTACTGCGGCAGCGACACCGATTGCTTTATAGATTTTTACCGCAAGCTCAGAGCAGAGAAAAAGACTGCCGATACCCCTCTTGTGGTGCTGGCGGACGCTAAGTGGACAAAGGCTCTTTCCGAGTATGTGCATTTGAAAAATACCTGCGTTATGGGCGTTACCGTAAGCAGCGCCAAGCTGTTGGACGTTATGAAGATTGCGGCAACAGGCGGCTTTGAAAAAGCGGCTCCGCGTCCCGCAGGACAGTCGGACAGACGGTAACCACGTTTTTTAGATAAGAATACGCTTGATATGGAGTAGTTTTTATATAAATGGACAGCAGAGATTTTAAGAAAAAAAGAGAAAATCAAAATAATCGGGATAATCAAAATAATCAGGATAACTCGGAGGATCGGGATAATCAGATCATATACGGCAAAAACGCTGTCATCGAAGCCCTCCTTTCCCACAGCGAGATAGACACAGTCTATATTCTGAGAAACGCAGGGGGCATGGGAAAGATCATCGCCCTTGCCAAGGAAGCGGGAGCGGTTATTAAAGAAGTAGGCGAGGAAAAGCTCACAGCTCTTTTAGGCGCAGGGGTAAAGCACGGCGGCACCGCGGCAGTTATGGCAGCAGTGAGCTATGCGGAGGTGGAGGACATTCTCAAAGTTTCCGAGGAAAAAGGACTTCCCCCATTTATTATTGCCGCTGACGGAATACAGGATCCCCACAATTTGGGGGCGATCATAAGGACAGCCGAAGCGGCAGGAGCCGACGGGGTCATCATCACAAAACGGCGCAGCGCTTCCCTTACCTCTACCGCCTTCAAGACCTCCGCAGGGGCTGCAAGCTGGATAAAGGTGGCAAGGGTCAACAGCCTTGCGCAGACCTTAGAGGACTTGAAGAAAAAGAATATCTGGATATACGGCGCGGAAGCGGACGGCACCCCCTTTTACCAAGCCAAATTAGAGGGTGGCTGCTGCCTTGTGATAGGCTCCGAAGGCTATGGGTTAAGCAGGCTGGTTAGGGAAAAATGCGATCAGGTGCTTTCCATAGATATGTACGGTCATGTAAATTCCCTCAACGCTTCGGTAAGTGCGGGAATACTTATATATGAAGCGGTGAGATACAGACGGGGCAAATAGCTTTGCAACACATAAGCCCAAAAAATATAAAGACTTAAAAAGATATAAAAAGGCACAGCGAACCATCAGGAAGGAAGAACAAATGGCAGACAATTTTTCATTAGATGATATACTTGCGGAGATAGATGCCAAAAAGGCAAGCAAGGGTGAGGACGACAAAAAAGACCGCCGCAAAAAAAGCGATCTCAGCGTTACATCTATAATAAACGACGACGAACTCAACGCTGCTTTAAGCGGCGTCAAGGGCGGCTCGGAAAGCAAGTCGGAGTACAGCGTCACTTCCATAATCAACAGCACGGGGCGGAAAAAAAGCAACGAGGCTTTGGGCAGCGCTGTTTCCGACAAGGAAGAAGCAAAGGCTGTTACGGCAGAACCAAAGCCCGCTAAAGAAGAAAAGGCGCAGACTGCACCGAAAGATTCTCCCAAAGCCGAAAAAGTTGTGGAGGATCCCGTAAAGGCGGAGAAAAAAGAGCCCGCGCCCCAAAAAGCCGAAAAGACGGAGACCAAGCCTGCCGCTGAAAGCAAACCGGTGGAAGCCGCTGCGAAGCCTGCGGAAGCTGCCAAAGGATCCGTTAAAGAAACCGCAAAAGATACTGCTAAAGAAGCGGCAAAAGAAAAGCGCAAGCCAAAGTCGGATTTCTTCGCCGCATTTGCGCGCAAGCTGTCCGATCCTTCAGACCGCGATAATATAAAGGAAAAAACAGGCAAAAGCGGCGATGAGTTGGCTTTTCCCGATGAAGAAGAAAAAGCCGCGGCTGACAACGCTCAAAGCTTTGCCGAAAGCAAGGACGGAGCCAAAGCAGACGGCAAAGACACAGGCAAGACCGAAAGCAAGTCCGAAAACAAAGGCGGCATCAAGGACGGTAAAAGCGAAGATAAAAACGAAATCAGGAACGAAGTTCAGGACATAAAGGCACAAGAAGAGGAAAAGTCCAAAAAGCCAATAAGACGCCCCGAGTACGATACAGCCCAGAGAAAGCTGATAGACAGACAGCTGAAAGCCGAAGAGGAACTGGAAAACCCCGAGGAGATGATAGATTCCCTCAATCCTCTTGAAGTCAGGTCCAAGGCGCAGGAAATGAACGCTACAGCGGAAAACACCATAGATTTTGACGTCAGCGGAAGTACACAGGGCATTGCAGGCAACGAGCTGAAAGAGTTAGCTGAGAAAAGCGCCTCCCCCAAAGCCTTTGACGAAAAGGTGAAGCTGTATCAGACCTCCACCGACTTAGGCAGCCTTATGCCTAATGCGCTTTCGGAGGAAAAGCCGAAGAAAGCGCCTGTCAGCGACAGCCCCACAGTGGAGACCGCTCCTGCCGCTAACAGTCCTACAGTTGAGACTGTTCCCGCCGTCAAGGAGTATATCCCCCAAAAGGAAAAGGAAAAGGCTGAAAAGGCTCAAAAAGCTCAAAATAACCTTTCCGAAAAGGAAAAGAGGAGCAACGAAGCCCTTTTGGAAAAGCTGAATATTGCTCTTACCAAACAGCATAAGAAAGACGAGGAAAAGAGAAAGACCCTGGGACTTTCGGGACCTGTCGGAACTTCCGACGCTTTAAAGACTCCCACCCACGGACTTAATTTAAATAAAGACAAGATAATCCAGGCTACCGGGGTGATCCCCGATATAGAGGCGGAAGCCAAGGAAAGCTCCAAGAGAAAGCTCCGCGACTTTATGATGGACTCGGAAAACGAGGAGGAGAGCGAGCAGGAAGATGATTTCGACAGCTACGATTCCACAGGTCAGATCTGGTCGGATCTTTGCGAATCTCATAAAGTTATCAAGCTGAGATTGGTGCTGCTTTTAGTGTTGGCTGTGTTTATGGGCTTTGTGGCGCTTATGGGAGATCTGAATAACGGAATGGTGTTCAAGCTCTTCGGCTCCAATGTCACCTTCCTTGACAGGAGGGCGGACGTTCAGGGCTTCCTGTTCTACAGCCTTATTGCGGGAGTTATTGCAAGCGGTATCTGCGGCTCGGTGCTTTCGGGGGGACTTATCAAGCTGTTTAAGCTGAAAGCCGACTGCGACAGCGTTTGCGCAATAACCACGGTGATCTCCCTGATCGTTACGGTGATCAACATTGCAGATTCGGACGCGGTTTTGCTGAGCTACGCCTTTGTGCTTATCCCTACGGCTATTGCGGGGCTTATGTTCAATACCCTGGGCAAGCTGATGATGATAACAAGGGCAAAGAGGAATTTCCGCTTTATCTCGGGTGACAGCGCCAAGTATTCTGCCCTGTTGGTGGACGAACAGCCTGCTTCCGCCCTTACAAGAGGGGTGGTAAACGAGCTGCCCTGCCTTGCGGCTATCAGAAAGACCGAGCTGCTTACCGATTTCTTAAAGAGCAGCTACTGTGAGGACAAGGCTGACAGGATAAGCAGAAAGCTGGTTCCCATTTCCCTGGGCGCGGCGCTGTTTGCGGCGGTTATTGCTTACGTTATTCCCTACGGCCATGAGGGCATGAATTATAATATTTATTATGCTTTGTCGGTATTTACCGCAGTTCTGACCGCGGCCTCGCCTTTCTCCATTATGTTTGTGGTAAATGCGCCTTTGACAAAAGCGGGCAAGAGCCTTGCCAAGTCTGACAGCGTTATTTTAGGCTATCAGGCGGCTGAGGATTTCTCAAGGGTAAACTCGGTAATGGTGGACGCTTCCCTGCTGTTCCCTCCCGGAACGGTCATCTATACCAATATCAAGCACTACAAGCAGCCCAACTCGGTACAGAATATCGCCCTTGACCAGGCAATTATTTTGGCGGCAAGCCTTGCCATAAAGAGCGGTTCGGTAATGTCTCCCATGTTCAGAAACATGATCAACGACAAAGAGGATATCCTTGTGAAGGTGGAAAACTGCGTTTATGAGGACAATTTAGGCGTGCTGGGCTGGTACGGAAACAAGAGAATGATGCTGGGCGGCCGTGAGCAGATGAAGCGCCACGATATAAAGCTGCCCGATATGAAGAAGTATAACAAGTATGTCACCGACTCCACCGAGACTATTTTCCTGTCGGTGGGCGGCGAGATAGTCATTATGTTCTTTGTGGAGCTGTTGGCAAACCAGGAGGTCAAGAACAGCCTGCAGCAGCTGGCGCAGAACGATGTTTCCGTTGTTATCAAGACTACAGATTCCATGGTAACAGTTTCCAAGATAGCGGAGGTGTTTGAGATACCTCCCGAAAATATAAAGGTGCTGCCTTACAGCATGCACGAGCAGTTCAATAACTTCACCCACTATGTACCCAAGGGCAGCGGCGCGGTTAGCTGCGGAGGAACCTTTACGGGATTCTCAAAGGCGATCATTGCCGCTAAAAAGCTCATAAAGGATATCGGTGTGGGCTGCTGGACAATGGTTATCGGTTCGATCCTGGGCGCAGTGCTTTCGGCAGCGGCGGCCTGGTCGGGAAATACACAGCTTTTGTGCCCAAGTATTCTTACGGCGTGGAATACAGCGTGGCTGATAGCGGCAGTTGCGGTTGAGTCTATCAGGCGGTATTGATAGGCACTACGCAGTGCAGCGCGTGGAAGAATGATACACAGTAAATTTTCATTACGATATTATGAAAGGCATTTGTTATGACAGAATTTAAAGCGGCGGCAGTTTTCAGCAACCATATGGTTTTACAGCGTGAAAAGCCTGTGCAGATCTTCGGCACAGGAGAGGAAAACGCCCTGATAACCGCCCATATTGACGGAATAAAGGCTTCGGGAAGAGTAAGGGGCGGAAAATGGTCGATACAGCTTCCCCCTCACAAGGCAGGCACAAATTACAGCCTTACACTGAGCTGCGGAGAGAATGTAAAGACATTTTACAATGTGGCTTACGGAGAAGTGTGGCTTGCAGGCGGTCAGTCCAATATGGAATTGGAGCTGCAGAACTGTAAGGAAAAGGACGCCCTGAACGATGACGAAGTTCCCAATGTGAGATTTTATTATACTCCCAAAAAGAATATAAGGGAAAAGGACTTTTTCGAATGCGAAAACAACACCTGCTGGGCAGAGTTCGGCAGCGAATCGGCAAAATGCTGGTCGGCAGTGGGCTATTTCTTCGCAAAGGAGCTGGCTGCAAAATTAGGCGTAGTTGTGGGTGTTATCGGCTGCAACTGGGGCGGCACCTCCGCTTCCTACTGGATGAGCAGAGAGAGCCTTGAAGCGGACAGAGACACCAACGAATACCTTATCGACGTGGAAAAAAACTCCAAGGGCAAGACCGAGGAGGAAATGGAGAAAGAATGGCTGGACTACCAAAAGTATGACAGCGAGTGGTATCAGAAAAGCCTTGAGTTCTACAAGGAACACCCCAACGGCACCTGGGACGAGGTGCAGGAATATTGCGGAAAGAATCTTTATCCCGGACCATGCAATCCCTATAATCCTATGTCGGCAGCTGCACTGTATGAATCTATGATAAAGAGAGTCTGCCCTTATACTTTAAAGGGATTTATCTATTATCAGGGCGAGAGCGACGACCACAGACCCAAAACCTATTACAAGCTGTTTTCAAGGCTTATCGGACTGTGGAGAGAGGATTGGGGAGATAATGAGCTGCCCTTTCTGTTTGTACAGCTGCCTATGCACCGCTATAAGGCGGATCCCGATTATAAGCATTGGTGCCTTATACGCGAGGCGCAGATGAAGGTGTATCAGACTGTTAAGAATACGGGGATCGCCGTTGCGCTGGATATGGGAGAGTTTAACGAGATACACCCCAAGTCTAAGGAGCCTGTGGGACATAGGCTGGCTTTGCAGGCGCTGTATAGTGTTTATGGAATGCAGAATTTAGAGCATACTGCTTTTAGTCCCATGTTTAAAGAGTGCATTGCGGGAGAGGGCAAGCTGGAGCTGCATTTTGAGCATTGCCTTGGCTTTAAGGTCAGGGAAGACGCTGTTGCTAAAGAGAATGTGGGCGCTGATGAAGCACTGGGCTTTGAGATCGCGGGGGCTGATAAGGAGTTCAAGCCTGCCAAGGTTGAGATCGAGGGCTGTAAGATAACAGTTTCTTCGGAGGAAGTGGCTGAACCGCTTTATGCGCGGTATTGTTGGACTAATTACGGTAACGTTAATATTTTCGGTATCAACGATCTGCCGCTGGCGCCTTTCAGAACAAGCGTGAATGATGAAAAGTAAAATGTTTCTTTAAAAAAATCAATTTATAAGCTTAATCTCCCCCGCTGAGTCGGGGGATTAACTTTCTAAGAAGCACATAAGGATAAAGGCGGTAATAAGCTAACCGCATTTCAGCCCGTAATCGAATATTAACAACCACAAAAAAGATACTAAAACTATGAAAAACTATATCAAACAAATCTTACTCTGCACATTACTGTCAGCAGTTATTCTGATAGGCGGCTGTACCCATATCAGCGAACCGCTGCCAATAACAGATACTAAAGGCACAACAGCAGAAAACATAAACGATACATCACCATCAGATTTTACAGCAGGCACTGATGAAACGGAAGCTGCATTCTCACAATCAACGGAAGAAACAGCTACAACACCCGCCGAGGAACCGCCCGCAGACAGAGCCTTGCAGCTTCTGTCACAAATGAGCTTGGAGGAAAAGATCGGGCAGGTCATCTTATGTCGCTACCCCGACGATGCACAAGAATTACAGGAAAAATATTACTTCGGCGGCTACACGCTGTACGCCAAGGATTTCCGAAACGAAACAGAGGAAAGTATAAAGGAAAAACTGAAAGAAATATCCGACGCTTCCCCAATACCGCCCTTTATCGCCGCTGACGAGGAGGGCGGCTCGGTAGTGAGGATAAGCGGGTATCCGCAGTTTTCCGATTATCCTCTGCCGCCTTTAAGCGAGGGGGCAAAAGACCCTGCTCACTTTGCCGAAAAATGGCGGAGGTGTTGAAAAAAGGCGGAGTTAATCTCAACCTTGCTCCCGTTGCAGATGTGGCGGAAAATCAGTGGGACTACATTTACGACCGCACATGCGGTCTTGACTATGAGGAAACAGGAAAAGTTATAGCGGCTTTGGTGGAAAATCTCAATCAATATAATATAATGTGCTGCCTAAAGCACTTCCCCGGCTACGGCTCCAATGTGGACACACATACGGGAATAGCCGTTGACGAAAGAACGGAGAACGACTTTATCACAAAGGACTTTATTCCGTTTAAAAAAGGCATTGAAGCAGGCGCGCCCGTGGTCATGGTAAACCACAACATCGTTACCGCTTATAATAAGACAGTTCCTGCCAGCCTTGCCCCCGAGGTACACAAGGCTTTGAGAGAGTTGGGCTTTGAGGGGATAATCGTTACGGACGATTTAGGAATGAGCGCCATTACAAAGTATACCGGCGACCCCTACACCGACGCCTTTTTAGCAGGAAACGACTTGCTGTGCACAAGCGACGGAGAGGCTTGCTATAACGCGTTGTACAACAGCTTTGCAGAGGGAGAGATAGACGAAAAGAGACTTGATGAGAGCGTGTACCGCATTCTGACGGCTAAAATAAGATATGGCATAATAGAGTGACAGTGTCAGGGGGAAAACATGCATTTCCCCCAAAAGAAAGAGGTAAGCTATGTACTTTGGAGGAATATGCGCTGCAGGAAGCGGCACCAGGTTCGGGGGAGATACGCCCAAGCAGTTTCTCTTACTTAAGGGAAAACCCGTGGTAGCGTGGTCGGTTGAAGAAATGCTGAAATGCCCCGAGATAGGGAAAATTTTTGTGGCAGTTTCAAAGGAATATGTTGATTTCTGCAAAGACCTTTTCACAGACAGCAAAATCGAAGTCATAGAGGGCGGGAAAGACCGCAGCGGCACTGTGGCAGTTATGGCGGAAAAGGCTTTGGAAATGGGCAATGCCGATGATGTTATGATAACTCATGACGCGGCGCGCCCTTTTGTTTCAAAGGAGACCTTTTTAAGATGCGCAAAGGCGGCGAAGGAATACGGAGCAAGCGGCACGGCGATCCCTGCCACAGATACGGTTTTACAGTGCAGAGAGGGCTTCATTTACGCCGCTCCCCCAAGAAAGGAAATGTTTTTGGCGCAGACCCCCCAGTGCTTTAAATTAGGTCTTTTTAAAGAGGTGTGGGAGTCGATCACCGAGGAAGAAAAGCGGTCGGCAACCGACGCCTGCGGAATGTTTTTCAGGGCAGGACGTAAAGTGAGAATTGTGGAGGGAGAAAATTCCGCTTTAAAGATAACTGTGGAGGAGGATCTTGACAGATTGTCAAATCCCTGATCAAATGCCGAGCAAATGCCGATCAAATGCGGATCTCAGCAAAAATTCCCGGTTTGCGGGAGTGATTCTCGGTCTGTGGGCTGTTATTTTTTGTGCCGTTTTGGTAGAATGAGGCTGTAAAAATTCAAGCCCTCCCCTGCTCCGTCTCAATAATTTGCAAAATTTTGTAAAATTTTGGATAGTCGGACAGAGGGGCTTGAAAAACTAAAGGAGGGATCTTGTTATGTCAAGAAATTCAATAGGACAATTTATAGCCGCATTAAGAAAAGCCAACGGCATGACCCAGCAGGACGTTGCAGACCGACTGAACGTTTCCAATAAGGCGGTGAGCCGCTGGGAGCGTGACGAGTGCGCCCCCGATATCTCGCTGATACCCGCTATTGCGGAGATGTTTAATGTCACTTGTGACGAGATTTTAAAGGGGCAGAGGATAATTGACCCTTATGCTATGTATGAAAACAAGCAGGAGGACACGCAGGAAGATGATCGGGAAAGGCAGGATAAGCAGGATAAGAAAGACCCGAGAGTTCAGAAGCAGCTAAAAAGCCTTGTGAACCGAACCCTGTCGAAATTCAAGACCATGAACTATATATCTATGGCGATATCGCTGGTAGGTATGATATGTATGTTCGGTATCTCCTACGGCTTTTTCCGCCCTCGAATAGCTTTTGGGGTAACTATGCTGCTGGAGGTGGGAGCGCTGTTCCTTGCCATAGTGGCAGTGAGCAGGACAAAGGCGGTGAAGTCGGACAACGAGCTGTTTGAGGAAGCTGACGAATCCTTGATAAGCAAATTTAACCGTGCTCTCGGTTCTTTTTCCTTTGCTTCATTCTTTGCAGTGCTGGCTGTGGTGCTTTTCGGAGTGCCGCTGGTAATTGAAGCTCCTGACACTTTCGGTGTTATTTCTTTCAACAGCTATTTCACATATTATGGCGGCGGTATAGCGGTGATATTGACCCTTATTTTTATTTTAGGGAGAAAGCCCTACTACAGGCTTATAACGGGTTGCCCCAAAGAGGAATCGCCAAAAGACCCTAACAGGAAAAAAGTGCTGATAATGGATATAGTGCAGATCGGAATTTTTGCCCTTGTGATCCTGTTTAATGTTTTAGCTGATTATTTTAAGAAGGCTCCCATAGATTACAGCATGTCGCAGCTCATTTTCGGAGATGTAGCAGGCTATGTGCTGTTGGGTGTTTTTGTGGGATTCACTGTTCTGTTTTTTATGAGAAACAAAAAGCATATAGGCTCCCTTATACTTCCCACAATAAGAAATATTTTCCTCTCGGGAGTCTTTGGCATACTTTATAATGTGTATTATATATCATGGGATCACAATAACGAATACCCCATATCGGAAAATTACTATGATATGCTCGATCCTGCGAAGTATACAAAGGGGATCATACTGATGCCCGAAAACTTATGGTATGCTCTGATCTATACAATGCTGGTGTTTGCGGTGTATTTTATAATCAAGGCGATCATAAAGAAAGTAAAAGAAACAAAAAATAACCGATAACTGAAAAAACTTATAGACAAAATCCCGATAAAGTGATAAAATAGAAGCAGGAAAAAACATTTTTCAATATGGAAAATAAATTTTATCGGAGGTATATCTTTATGTCATTTATGACCGAAAACGAGGCAAGAGAGGCTATCTGCGAGGTAGGACACAATCTTTGGCAGCTTGGCTTTGTAGCCGCAAACGACGGCAACATTTCCGTAAAGCTGGACGACGATGTGTTCCTTGCCACACCTACGGGAACCAGCAAGCGCATTCTCCGCCCCGAAATGCTGATAATGGTCAACGGAAAAAACGAGGTAATAAAGGAAGCTCCCGGCTACAAGCCCTCGTCGGAGTTTAAAATGCACCTCAGCTGCTATGCGGAGCGTCCCGACATACAAGCGGTAGTCCACGCTCACCCGCCCACAGCTACGGGCTTTGCCATTGCACATATTCCCCTTGACGATTACTCCATGCCCGAAGCCGTTATCTTTTTGGGAAGCGTGCCTATTGCGCCCTACGACACTCCCGGCTCGGTGGGCTTGGCTGAATCCATTAAGCCTTTCTTACAGTATCACGATACGATCCTTATGGAAAACCACGGTGCGGTTTGTGTAGGCGTTGACCTTACCCAGGCTTACTACCGTATGGAGACATTGGAGCATTATGCAAAGGTTTCCTTGGTGGCAAGGCAGCTTGGCGGCGCAAATCCTCTGCCCATGGATAAAATAGAGGAATGCGTTGAGATCGGAAGGGGCTGTCCTCTCCGTCACCCCGGATACAGAAAGTATTCCAAGTAATAATAACTCCGAAAGGCGGCAGCTATGAAAAAGGTTCTTATTTTTGACTTCGGCGGTTCATCGGGGCGCGCTTTGCTGTGCAGTCACGAAAACAAAAGCTTTATCTCCTCGGAGATACATCGTTTCACCAACAACCCCATAAATGTTAAGGGAAAGTCCTGCTGGAATATCGATATGATCTTCAGGGAGATAGACAAGGCTTTGGACAAGGCGGAAAACTTCGGCTTTGACGCAATTTCCGTTGATACCTGGGGCGTGGATTTTGCCCTTATGGACGGCAAGGGCGAGTTTGTGCAGAAGCCTGTGTGCTACCGCGACGGAAGAACAGACGGCATTCCCGAGGAAGTGTTCAAGGACATTCCCGAAATTGATCTGTATATGAGATCGGGGATCACCCAGATGCAGATAAACACCCTTTATCAGCTTATCGCCATGCAGAAGCAGGAGCCCGAGCTCCTTAACAAGGCAAAGCGGCTTTTGATGATGCCCGACCTGATCTATTACCACCTTACGGGGGAAATGATCAACGAATACACCGAAGCCACCACTTCGGGACTTATCGATCCTAAGACAAAGGACTGGGACTGGGAGCTTATCGAAAAATTGGGGCTCCCCAAAAAGATCTTCGGAAAGATAGTTATGCCGGGAGAGAAGATAGGACTGTTAAAGGCGAATTATACAAACCGCACCGTGCCTGTTTTTGCGGCTCCCTCTCACGACACCGCGTCGGCGATCCTAGCTGTTCCCTCGGAGGAAAAGAAGTTTGCTTATATCAGCTGCGGCACCTGGGCGCTGTTCGGCACCGAGCTGAATGAGCCTGTTATAAGCAAGGAGACTTTTGAAAGCGGTCTTACCAACGAAGGCGGCTACGGTGGGACTACCACGTTCTTAAAGAATATCACAGGCACTTGGTTTTTGCAGGAGTGCAGGAAGTATTTTAATTCTGTGGGTGAGATATTTACCTTTAACGATATGGAGGCATTTGCAAGAAGCGCGCCGCCACGCATCGCCACCATTGACCCCAACGATCCCTCTTTCCTGAAGGGCGGCAATATTCCCAAAAAAGTTGCGGAATACTGCGAGAGAACAGGGCAGACCAAGCCTAAGACCATTGCGCAGACCTTGAGGATAATTTATGAGAGCTTGGCGGCGGAGTTTGCCAAAACTTTGGACGATTTAGAGAAGATCACGGGGAATACCTATCCCACTGTGTATATTATCGGCGGCGGCTCTAAGGATAAGTTCCTGTGCCAGCTCACCGCCGACGCTACGGGCAGGACTGTTGTGGCAGGTCCTTCGGAGGCTACCGCTATCGGCAACGCTATGTGTACTCTTATTGCTCTGGGGGAGATCAAGGACGTTAAGGACGCTAGGGCTATTGTGAGAAGAGGAGCGGAGGTCAATGATTTTTTGCCGGATTTTGACGACGGGGACGGGAGAAGGTAAAAGGTTTTCATACGGCGGTTTTTAGTGCAGTCAGATATTTTTAAGGGGCTGTAAAAAACAGCACAACATCTATAAAAGTGGTGAAAAATTATTACTTGTTTCCTTAAAAGCTGGTTACCACTCTCACAACTGTCATGATAGCACGAATTTCAAAAATCAACTGAGTTCGGATTTTTTGCCCAGCTTTTCAAGCAAAAAAGCCGAACTCAGTTAGAGCAGCTTGCTGCGTGTACTTCTCGGCTTGCCGAGAAGTACCCAATAGCTCAAGATTTAAATTTGCCCATTTTTTCAAGCAAATTTAAATCTTGTCGGTTTTGAAATTCTTTTTAAATCAGTTAATTACCACCAACTTTCTTGAGAGAACCATAAATCAGCACAAGTTTCTTGGGAGAGCAAAACTTTATTCCTGTTTCCACTTGAAATTTTCCAAAAATTATGGTACAATATTACAGCATCAAGTTTAAGGAGCGTAAAATATGACCTACAAAGAAGAATTTATAAAATTTATGAGCGAAAGCGGCGTTCTGACCTTTGGTGATTTCACCTTAAAGAGCGGAAGAAAGGCTCCTTATTTTATCAATGCGGGCAAGTATATGACAGGCGCGCAGATCGCAAAATTAGGCGGATTTTACGCCGACTGCATAAAGGAAAACGGCATCGAAGGCGACGTGCTTTTCGGACCTGCATACAAGGGACTTCCATTAGCTGTCAGCGCTGTTTCCGCAATGTATAACAAGTATCAGCAGGATCTTTACTACTGCTTTGACCGCAAGGAAGTAAAGGATCACGGCGAGGGCGGCATGTTTGTAGGAAAACAGCCCGAGGACGGAGATAAAATTATTATAATAGAAGATGTAATGACAAGCGGCAAGGCTCTCCGCGAAGTCCTTCCCAAACTGGAGGGCGCGGCTAAAGTCAACGTTACCGGAATGGTCATCACCGTTGACCGTATGGAAAAAGGTCTCAACAGCGATCTGTCCGCCGTTCAGGAGGTTTACCGCGATTTTGGCATAAAGGTTTATTCTATCGTTACCATTAAGGATATTATTTCCGCTATCGAAAACGGTGTTATCGAGGGCAAGGAGTATCTGCCTGCAATGTATGAATACAGAAAGCAGTACGGTGTAGACTGAAAATCACGTATTTCCCCCAAAAAATGGATTTAAGAGGGATATTTTATGAACGAAAAACAGTATCAACACGCCAAAACTGAAATGACAAACTGGCTTTCCCACCCGCAGGAGCTGGGAAAAGCCCCTGCGAAAATTGACCTTGGGGGCGAGTTTGATCATAAGGGGCTTCACTATTATATTTTCAAGTATAAAAAGTCCGTTCTTGGAAAATGGCTTTTGGGAATTTGCGGCGGATATGAGGGAGACGCACTCCAACACTGCGGTCATGTATTCAGCGAAATGCAGGAATACAAGGAAAAGACCGCCGAGCAGGACGCTGTTGCTCTTATCGAATATGTGGAATCCTACTGGAAAGAACGGGCAGAGCGCGAGGAAAAGAAGAAAGAATCCGCGGGAGTTTTTGTAAACTTTGTTCTTTTGGAGGAAAATTCCTTTGACAAAGAGGCGCTTTTGCGCGAATTAAAGGAAGAATGGCAGATCGAGGACGAAGATAAAGACCAAGATAATGGAAAAAGCAAGAAAAAAGAGGACGGCACAATAGCGATAGTGAGCTATCAGGGCGCGCTTGCTGCGGTCTCTCTTATGCCTGCGCCTGTGCCTGAGGAAGAGATAGTTTATCATGCGGAGAGCAATTTCCGCTGGAAGGACGCAGCGGAGGTCTCGAAGCGGCACAAGGCGCATCTGATAGTTTCCGTTATGGGCAAGGAAATGCCTGTGAAGAAAGCGGCTGAGCTTTTGGTAAAGGTTGTGGCTGCCGCATGCAAGCAAAAGGGCGTTTTGGGAATATATGCCAACGGAACGGTTTACGAGCCTGAGTTTTATCTTCGCTTTACGGAAATGATCAAGCAGGGGTATTTCCCGCTGTTCAATCTTGTGTGGTTTGGACTGTATAAGGGAAAGACGGGTATCTGCGGTTATACCGAGGGAATGCGCAGTCTTGGCTTTGATGAGATCGAGGTAATAGAAAGTGAGCATTCGCCCAAGGAAGTGGGAGATTTTCTTACCGATGTGGCAGCTTATGTTACTGACGGAGATGTTGTGCTTAATGACGGCGAGACTATTGGGTTCACTGCCGAGCAGAAGCTGCCGATTACTAAGAGTCGGGGCGTTGCTGTGGAGGGCGATAGTCTGAAGATTGGATTTTGAGTTTTTGTTTTTTTATTTTTATTTTTGGCGGTCGGGTTGACCGTCGGTATCGAGGCGTGGCTTAGCTTGGTAGAGCGCTACGTTCGGGAGCATAGAACCGTGGGAGTGCTTTGCGAAGCTGGTTGCTGCGAATTGGGTTTTACAGTACAGGGTTGCGGGGTTTTCTGTGACTGAAAATTTTGGTTAGAAAATCGGTTGACCACATGTTTGACCACTTACACCGATTTGGGTGAGAAAAATTCAATAATTTTTTGATAATCGAGGCGTGGCTCAGCTTGGTAGAGCGCTACGTTCGGGACGTAGAAGTCGCGTGTTCAAATCACGTCGCCTCGACCAATAAACCGCATTACAGAGCCTTTTGGGGGCTGTGTGATGCGGTTTTGTTTTTTGTTTTTAAGGTAGTAACAAAACGTTACACCCCTCGAGTACCGTTTTGGTAGGCGAGAAAAGATTGTAATATTTTTTCTTTGTGCTGTTGTTTTATGGAGTAACGTTTTGTTACCCGATCCTATCATGCGGTGCTTCAAAACTACCGAAATGGTAGTTTTGAAGGATGCCCTGTTTTGGGGCGACCCACCTGCCCTAAAACAGGGTGTATATGCCAATGTGTTTTTGTTTTTTGCTATGTTTTTGTGGAATGGGGTACGCATATATTACATTGAAATCAAGCAATACAATAATTTATTGCTTGATAATTCTTT
>JAAVIE010000007.1 GCA_014799325.1 Oscillospiraceae bacterium | reverse complement strand
TACTAATTCTTGATCATACAATAGGCAAAGTCTATTGTATGATGCCGCCATTCAGGCGGCTGTCAAAATCAAAGATTTTGACAGAATTAGTATTGAACTAACTTTCTTGGCGGTTTCACTGCCAACGCCATGCATAGCACGGCGAATCATACTGTAGACGTAGTCTACAGTATGATAAGGAAATAGTATAAGATGATGTTATTTTTGATAAATAGAACATGTTCCAATAGGATCGGCGCACATCTTTTCGGCGAAATTTTCCGCACTCTTCGTCAGAAGAAGCTTATGCGACTTTGAAAAAGTCGCTGAAATACATTAAGTATTTCTTCCTTGATTGCGAAAAATTTCACTCGAAAATCCGCACACCGCTCCTATTGGAACAAGTTCTTAAAGCCAAAATGGGGGTGAGATTATGATGAATTATATTTTCGGCGGCTTGATAATATTATCGGTCGTCATTGGCTTTGTACGGGGCGATGCGGCGGCAGTCAGCAACGGAATAATCACTTCCTGCGGCGACGCGGTGGCGCTTGCCATAACATTGTGCGGCGTTATCTGCCTTTGGAGCGGGATAATGCGGGTGGCGCAGACCTCGGGGCTTACCGAAATCATTGCGAAAATTCTCAGTCCCCTGCTTTCAAAGCTTTTCAAGGGGATCGACCGAAAGGGAAAGGCCATGCAGTACATAATTTTAAATGTTACCGCAAATCTGCTGGGGCTGGGTAACGCTTCTACCCCTTTTGGAATAGCAGCAATGAAAGAGCTGGAAAAAGAGGAACACGACGATACCTTTGAAAAGAGGAGTGAAAAGATGAGCGGCACAGTCAGCAGTAGTTGTATGAAAAAAGACATACCTTTCCCCAAAGATACTGCCACCGACAACATGATCCTTTTCACCATACTGAATACCGCCAGCCTTCAGCTTATCCCCACCACAGCGGCAGCTTTAAGATTACAGCACGGCTCCTCCGCGCCTATGGAAATTCTGCCTGCTGTCTGGGTTGTGTCGGTGGTGAATTTACTGCTTACCCTAACAGCGGCAAAGGTTTTGGGGAAGATATACAAAAAGGCTAAAAAATAAGGTGACCTTATTTTTTTAATAATTCATGTCATTGTGGGACATATTTTTCCGTTTTTTGTCAGTTCGGTCGTGCAGTCCGAAAAAACGGCTAAAAAATCATTTGACATTATTTTTTTGAGAAGTGCCTAAAAATACTGATTTTTAAAAACCCTTATTATAAAAGGGTTTAGTAATAATAATCAAGTCAAATTATTTTTAATATTCTGCAATTATTCGCTTTAAAAAATAAAGTCTTATGATTTTTTTATAACGTCCATGTCCATGACAATGAAGCGGCGGCTCGTTAAAACTGACTGAACAGCAGTCATAAAAGCTGCTAAAAAATTAACTCACCTTATTTTTTGAGGTGAGGGAGCTAAGAGAAAAAGTAAAAATCAGATGATAAGATTTAACAATTTTTGCAAGAATTTTAATACTGATTCTTGATCAAACAATAGACAAAGTATATTGTATGATGCCGCCCTCCGGACGGCTGTCAAAATCAAAGGTTTTGACAGAATCAGTATTGAACTAACTTTCTTGGCGGTTTCACCGTCAACGCCGTGCATAGCACAAAGAATCATATTGTAGATATAGTCTGCAGTATGATAAAGAAATAGTATAACAGATCTTGGAACAAAATTTAACAAAAACAGGTGATAGAATTTGAACCTCAACATCGGCGACTATGCCATTCCCATAATTTTCGGTCTGGTGTGTCTGTACGCGTTTTTCAAAAAAACCGACATTTTTTCGGAATTCATAAAGGGAGCGGAGGAGGGTTTACACACCGTCAAGGATATTTTTCCCTCCCTTATGGCTTTGGTGGTGAGCGTGGGAATGTTCCGAAACTGCGGCGGGGTGGAGCTTATCTCGGAGCTTCTTGCCCCTGTGACTGACTTTTTCGGCTTTCCGCGGGAATGTACCCCCCTCGCCATATTACGCCCTTTTTCGGGAAGCGGAGCAACTGCTATTTTTGAGAGCATTTTAGGCAGCGAGGGGGCTGACAGCTTTGCAGGGAGAGTGGCTTCGGTAATGTTAGGCAGCAGCGAGACAACTTTTTACACCCTTGCGGTCTATTTTGCTGCCACCAAGGTGAAGAAAACGAGATACGCCCTTGCTGCGGCGCTGGTGGGGGATCTTTGCGGGTGGTTTCTGAGCGGGTGGGCGGTTAGGTTGTTTTTGGGAGCATAAAAAGGAGCTGTAAAAAAGGCAGCCCCTATTTTATGTCAAGGTTCTTGGGAGAGCCGTAAAAATCAGCACAACACCTCTAAAAGCGGTGAAAAAATATCACTTGTTTCCTTAAAAGCGGGTTTCCACTCTCACAACTGCCCTGATAGCACAAGTTTAATAATGCGGGTCACCACTCTCACCACTTTCCTGATAGCACGAATTTCAAAAAGGACAAAATTTTCAACGAAAATTTTGTCTGGTTCCGAAAATGAAGCTCTTGGCGCTTGTGCCATTGAGCTTCATTTTCGGAATTTTGAAATTTTTTTTAAATCAGTAAATTACCGCCAGCTTTCCTGAGAGAACCAAATCAGCACAACTTTCCTGAGAGAACCTAAATCAGCACCAAGCTTCTTAGGAGCATAAAAAAGGAGCTGTTTTTTACAGCCCCCGTTTTACATTATTTCAATAAATCACTTCTTCTTATTTTTCCCGCTATTCAGCTTGCCGTAAACCATTATAGCTACTCCAACAAGTATTATGGCTCCAACAGCAATGAAAATAATTCCAATGGGGCTGACGCTGCCTGCATTTTCGGTATCTGCCGCCGTACTTGCCGCAGTCTCCTCGCTGACAGTGTCTGCTGCATCTTCCGAAGTTTCGGGCGCTTCGGTAACAGGCTCAGTTTCAGGCTCGGTCTCCGGTTCTGTCTCGGGTTCCGTTTCGGGAACTGTAGTCTGCTCCGCCAGCGGCATGATGTGATCCATAAAGTCCGCTTTATCGTCTACCCCTACCAAGGTGCGGTACAAGCCGAACTGACGGCAGTCGTAGTATTTTTGGTAGCCCACATACAGCTCGGGGTATATGGTCTGTGACTTGTGTATCTCAAAGCATTCCTGTGCGGCTTCCTTGGCGGTGATTCCCCCAAAGCTCTGTAAGGGGATCTCCCAGTCAAACTCGATGGCGTTTTCCTCCCAGAAATGGAGGTAGGTCTTGGGAACGTCCCACACGCCGTACTTTTGGGCAGATTCGGGGAATTGGCTGGGATCTGCCGTAAGCTCCACCGCGTCCATGGTGAGCTGCGCAGACATCATGTGGGCGCCGTGACCGTACTCGCCGTTTATATCGTGGGTAACAAGCACCGAGGGCTTAAAACGCCTTATCTGCTCCACCAGCCACTCTCTTACAGTATCGAAGTCAAAGTGCTGCTGCGCTTCCTCAATGGAGGTGATGAGCCAGGTATCGGCAACTACTCCGAAAACGGGGTAGTTCCTCACTCCTGCGTGCCAGAGAGCGTCCAAAAGCTCATGGGGTCTTGGCTGCTGGTGGAAGTGGGTGGTGGTGTAAAGTATCTGCACCTTAAGACCCAATTCCTTAGCGTAATAGGGGATAGTGCCGCCGAACATGAGATACTCGTCGTCAGCGTGAGTGGAGAGGATCACAATATCAGCCTGTTCGCAGGGCGGATCCCAGGTCTGTACATTCTCGGGGAAATTGTCATTGTCAAAAAGGTAAATGTCGGTGAGGACGCCTCCTGTTTCACTTTTGAAGTTAAAGCTTTTTACAGGGAAATCAAACTCTATCAGCTTATGTATAACACCGTCATTGGCTTTTACCGTGCTTGTGCCGTGTTCCAGGGCATACTCGTCGGGAGGAGCGTTCCAGACAACATAAACATACTTGAAATTCTTTTCGCCGATGACTGTGAAGTCGTATTGTTCCTCATTGAGAGAGGTGGAGTATTCTCCGTCTGTGATACAAGAGGCACTGTAATCGTCCAAGCCCTCTACTGTGTATCCGATAGGCTGGGCGGTTTGAGCTTCTCCCTGCGTTCCGTCCTGAGCTTCTTCCTGTGTTTCGTTTCCTGCTGCTTCTCTTGCTGCAATATCGTTTTCCCCAACAGCATATACATCAGAGCAGATGTTGGCGGGCAACAGCAGAGAAAGGCTCATAAAACAGGATAAAATAGCTTTCTTGGTTTTCATTTTGTAAATTTCAGTTCCTTTCGGTTTATATCATTTTTCTTTAATGGCTTTAATCACCTTTTGATAGGTGTATATAAATTTTAACAATTTTTGGGTGAAAAGTCAAGATTAGGTAAGAATAAGTTAAAGGGTTGGGTGAAAAGGGCAAATTGAAAGGCGCAGGAAAAAGAATACATCAAAATATAAAAATGCTGCAATCGTATTTTTGATTTTTAAATCTCACTGTTAGATTTCGTTTTGTGAAAATTCCGATTGTTGGATTTTCAGCGGTAAAAAACAGCCCCGAAAAAATGGAGTGAGAACAATAATCTTGTAAAAGCTTATTATAAGCGGATCTGCAAAAACAGCAAATAATGGGTTCAGCAGATTTTTCCTATCTGTAATTAAGCTTGCAGTATTTTTTAAGGGGGGACGGGGAGACCTGGAGCAGAAAAATGCCAAATTTCCGTCAAAAGCAGGCAGAAATTGATTGAAAATGTCAGCTTTGTGAAAATTATGGTGAAAGAAATTATCGAAAAATCGGATCGCTTGAAATATTTTGAAAAAATATAGTAGAAAACCGTAAAAAGCACAGCGAAAAATCACCTACAATTTGTACAAGCTGCTGCAAAAATAAAATTTTTTCGCGGGATTTAAAAAATTGTAAATCCTTTCATGGGATTTTTTGAAAGAAAAGGTGTTGAATTTAGGCATCAAACAATATAAAAAGCTGTTTGGGAACAAATCGGAAAACTCAATGATTGAATTTTTTCATTTGCAAAAAATTTTACCACAGCATTAAAAATAAAAAATCCAATGACCTTATTTTTTAAATTTCGACAAATTTCGCATATTTTTTTGCGGCTGGAGACGTTTTATTTTGAAAAAATGAATCAATCATCAACTAAAAGAAACAGAAAGGCTCCAGCAGGAGTTCAAAAGCAGTGAAAAATTATCACCTGTTTCCTTAAAGACGGGTTTCCACTCTCACAACTTTCCTGATAGCACGAATTTCAAAAATCAACTGAGTTCGGATTTTTTGCCCAACTTTTCAAGCAAAAAAGCCGAACTCAGTTAGATAGACAAGATTTAAATTTGCCCAGTTTTTCAAGCAAATTTAAATCTTGGCGGTTTTGAAATTCTTTTTTAAATAAGTAAATTACCGCCAACTTCCCTGAGAGAACCATAAGCCGGCACCAACTTTCTAACCGCGCTCATCAAAATAACCAAAAATCCCGCACCCAATATCAAATCTTCACAACAAAGTTGACAATAGCTTATTCGGATGTTATAATATATAGTATATAAGCAAAACTATATAGCGAGGAATGAAAAATTTATGTACCGCTGTCATCTTAACTTGTATATTATAGGCGACCATAAGGGATCTTCCGAGGTCATAAAGGCAATGACCCCGCCGGAGAATTTTACCCATGATTTCTCCGGATCGGCTGCTCCCGAAAAGGCTTTGACGGAAAAGGCAGATGTGATTTTTCTGTTTTTAAAGGATATCGAGGATCTGAAAACCGTTCTTGCAAGCAAAAAAGAAACGGCTTCTGTTGTTGCGCTTGCGGAAAAGGATCTTTCCGAGAACGCGGCGGAGCTTCTCAGCCCCGATGACGACCTGTGGATACTGCCTCTTACCGATAAAGAGTTGAAATTCCGCCTGACAAAATGGCAGAAGTGTCAGAAAGCCGATAAAGATTACTGGGAGACCAAGTATTTTCTTGAATCCACTATCAACAGTATTCCCAACCTTGTGTGGTACAAGACCAAGGACGGCATTCACGAAAAGGTAAATGACAGCTTTTGTAAAACCGTTGGCAAGACAAAGGAACAGGTGGAGGGCAGAGATCACGCCTATATCTGGAACGTTGATCCAAGTGACACAAAAGCCATAGAGGTCTGCGCCGAATCCGACAGACTGGTTATGGAGGGCGGAGCGACTTGTACCTCAGAGGAGACGGTTTTGTCAGGAAACGAAATAAAGCTGCTCACCACATATAAGTCGCCGCTGTACGACCTTGACGGAGAAGTTATGGGTACTGTCGGAGTTGCCATAGATATAACCAAGGAACGCAGCTACGAAAATGAAATAATCGAGAAAAACAAGACCCTTGAATCACTGTTCGCCACCATAGACTGCGGCGTTATCTGTCAGACTGTCAGCGGCTCAAGGATAATCAGCATCAACCATGCCGCCCTGGAAATACTGGGCTACAGGACTGTAAGCGAACTGGAAAAGGGCGGTTTTGATATAATCGCTCCCACAGTTATGGAGGAGGATAAGCCCAAGCTGAGAGAGGCGATCAAGTCATTAAAGAATATCGGTGACAGCGTCAATATCGAATACTGTATCCAGCACAGCGACGGCAAGATAATACATATTATGGGTACTGTCAAGCTGTTGGAGGAAAACGGTGAGCTTGTCTATCAGCGTTTCCTGGTGGACTGCACCTCACAGCGTATTCAGGAGAACAACGAGCGTGAGGCTTTGAAGAAATACCACGCCAACCTCACACAGGCGCTTACTGTGGATTACAGCCTGGTTTGCTGTATCAACCTTGAAACAGGAGACGGCTACTCCATAAGAGTTGAGGACTGCGAGATGAAAGTCCTCAAGACCCTTTTTACGGGAAACAATATCAATGTGGAAGCGGCATTGCACCAATATGTGGACTCCTGCATTTACAGCGAGGACAGGGAGCTTATGAGGACTGCCACATCTGTGGAAGGACTGAGGCGTTCTCTTGAAGGCAAAGGCTCCTCTACTATAAACTACCGTACACTTTGCGGAGGGGAAATTCGTTATTTCCAGATGAAAGCCGTTCGTACAGGCGAATGGGGAAGCGGCGTTGTGTTGGGCTTCCGCTGTATAGATGAAGAGATCCATGCAGAGATAAAGCAGAAGAATACCCTGGAAGAGGCCCTGATGCAGGCAAACAGAGCAAACAAGGCGAAGAGTGTGTTCCTGTCAAATATGTCACACGACATCCGTACTCCCATGAACGCCATTGTGGGCTTTACCGCCTTGGCTATGACCCACCTTGACAAAAAAGAGCAGGTAGCGGACTATCTCCAAAAAATAATGACTTCGGGAAATCACCTGCTGAGCCTTATAAACGATGTCCTTGACATGAGCCGCATCGAAAGCGGAAAAATGCACCTGGAGGAAAACGCATGCAGCCTTTCCGAAGTGCTTCATGGGCTCAGGAACATTATTCAGGCGGACATCAACTCAAAGCAGCTTGATCTGTTTATGGATACTGTGGGTATCTCCGATGAGGAGGTCATCTGCGACAAGCTGAGACTTAACCAGATACTGCTGAATCTGCTCAGCAATGCGGTAAAGTACACTCCCGCGGGAGGCGTTGTCAGCATAAGAGTCAGTGAAAAGCCATGCTCCGATAAGGGAAAGGCAATTTACGAGTTTGTTATCAAGGACACAGGAATCGGCATGAGCGAGGAGTTCGTTGCCAACATCTTTGAACCCTTTGAAAGAGAGAGAAACTCCACCATAAGCCGTATCCAGGGTACAGGTCTGGGAATGGCTATTACCAAGAATATAGTCACTATGATGAACGGTGACATCAGCGTCAAGAGCAAGCAGGGCGAGGGTACGGAGGTCACAGTTTGCCTGCCCTTTGCCATAGACGAGGGGGCGAAAAGGCCCGAGCCTATTCCCGAGCTTAAGAACTGCCGAGCGCTTGTAGTTGACGACGACTTTACTACATGCGACAGCGTTTCGCTTATGCTGCAGCAGTTGGGTCTGCGGGCAGAGTGGACATTGTCGGGTAAGGAAGCGGTTCTGCGTACAAAGCAGGCAGTTTCCAGAGGCGACAGCTACAACGTTTACATTATAGACTGGCTTTTGCCCGATATGAACGGCGTTGAGGTCATCAGGCGGGTGAAAAAGGAGCTTAACGAAGAGGTTCCCATTATAGTGCTTACCGCCTATGACTGGTCGGATATCGAGCAGGAGGCAAAGGACGCGGGAGCAAGCGCATTCTGCAGCAAGCCGTTGTTTTTCTCGGAGTTGAGTAAGACTTTGCATTCTATTGTAACTCCTGTGGTGACAGAGAAAAAGCCTGTTAAGAACCAGATGGATCATCAGTGCCGCGCAGGACGTCTGTTGCTGGCAGAAGATGTGGAGCTTAACCAGGAGATAGCGGTAGCTATTCTCGGCGAGGGCGGATTTACTGTTGAAGTGGCTGAAAACGGTCAGATCGCGCTGGATATGTTGAGAAATTCGGAGCCGGGATATTATCAGGCAGTACTTATGGATATACAGATGCCTGTTATGGACGGATATACGGCGGCGAGGGAGATGCGGAAGCTGGAGAATAAGGAGCTGGCGCAGATACCGATTTTGGCTATGTCTGCCAATGCCTTTGAGGAGGATAAGCAGGAGGCGTTAAAGAGCGGTATGAACGGGCATATTGCGAAGCCTGTGGATATAGAAACTTTGTTTAAGACTTTGGACGAGGTTTTGGCGTAAAACGGCTTGCAGAGATCGTATAAAAGCTGCTTGTGATAGCATAACATAAAAAAGACTTGTAAACCGTCGACGAACAACACAATAATAAAAAGGGGCTGTAAAAAAGACAGCCCCTCTTTTTATGTCAAGGTTTTTGTGAGAGCCGTAAAAATCAGCACAACACATCTAAAAGCGGTGAAAAATCATCACTTGTTTCCCTCGACAGTTCTGTTTCAAATCAGTCCAACTTCCAAATATCCCTATTGTATTCCTCAATAGTTCTGTTTCAGATCAGCCCAACTTCCAAATATCCCTATTGTATTCCTCAATGGTTCTGTCGGAGGAGAAGAAGCCCGACATTGCGATGTTTACGAGCATTTTTTCTGCCCATTCCAGGCGGTTTTCGTAATCTTCAAGGGCTTTTTCCTTGGTCTTGACATAGTCCTTGAAATCGGGGAAAGTCATAAACCAGTCCTTACCAATAAGCTCGTTGGAAAGGCGCTCCAGCATAGTCTTGTCGCCAACCCTAAGCAATTCCTCGCTTGTGATAAAGTCAACGGCTTCCTTGATGTCCTCGTCCTTTTCGTAATACTCTCTCGCCTTGTAGCTTGCGTTCTTGTAGCGCTCCACAACATCGTCGCTGCTGTCGCCGAAAACGTAAATGTTGTTGTCGCCCACAAGCTGGTGTATCTCAACGTTGGCGCCGTCCTCGGTACCAAGAGTTACCGCGCCGTTAAGCATAAACTTCATATTTCCCGTACCGCTGGCTTCCTTTGACGCAAGGGAAATCTGCTCGGAAATGTCGCAGGCGGGGATCAGCTTTTCAGCCAAAGTCACATTATAGTTTTCCACCATAACTACCTTTAAGTAAGGGCTTACCTTAGGATCGTTATTGATGATCTCACTAAGGCACAAAATAAGGTGGATTATATCCTGGGCGATTATATAAGCGGGAGCCGCCTTTGCACCGAAAATGCAGGTAATGGGGGTAGCAGGAGTTTTGCCCCTCTTTATTTCAAGATACTTGTGTATAATGTACAGCGCGTTGAGCTGCTGTCTTTTGTATTCGTGCAGACGCTTGATCTGAATGTCAAAGATCGAAGCCTGGTCAAGATCAATGTTTTGTGTCACCTTTAAGTGGCTGCACAGTTCTTTCTTCTTATCCTGCTTGATGTGCAGAAGATTGGTAAGCACTTCTCTGTTCTTTCTGAATTGCAGCAGTCTTTCCAGTTCCTTTGCGTCTTTCTTGAAGCTGTCGCCGATAAGGGCGGTGATATAGTCGGTAAGCTGATGATTACAGTGCAGCAGCCAGCGGCGGAAGGTGATACCGTTGGTTTTATTATTGAATTTATCGGGGTACAGCTCGTAAAAGCCTCTAAGCTCCTCTTTCTTCAATATCTCGGTATGGAGCGCAGCAACGCCGTTTACGCTCATGCTGTAATGTATGTCAAGGTGCGCCATGTGGACGGTGTCGTTTCTGTCGATAATAGCAAGGCTCGTGTTGTCGATCTTTCTTCTGATCTTGCTGTCCATGATCTCGATAATGGGAACAAGCTGGGGGACAACTTCCTTTAAATAGTGCAAAGGCCATTTTTCAAGAGCTTCTGCCAAAATGGTGTGGTTGGTATAAGCGCAGCACTTGGAAACTATCTCGATAGCCTCATCAAGCTCGATTCCGCGCTCGGTCAGCAAACGTACAAGCTCGGGAATGACCATGGTGGGGTGAGTGTCATTGATCTGGATCACCGCATAGTCGGGCAGATCGTGCAGGCTGCAGCCCTTTTCCACAGCCTCGTCAAGGAGCATCTGGGCGCCTGCGCTTACCATAAAATACTGCTGATAGATACGGAGCTTTCTGCCCGCGTCGTCGCTGTCATCGGGGTAGAGGAACAGCGTAAGGTTCTTTGCGATCCTGTCCTTGTCAAAGTTAATGCCGTATGTAACGATACTTTCGTTCACGGTCTGCGCGTCGAAAAGGTGGAGTGTGTTGGAGGTGTTATTGTAGCCCGTTACAGTCAGATCGTAGAGCAGGGCGTACACAGTGAGCCCTCTGAACTTAACGGGATATACTTTTTCAGTCTTAACAAGCCAGCTGTCATCAGTGAGCCACTTGTCGGGAACGGCGGTCTGCTTGTTATTCTTAAACACTTGCTTGAAAAGTCCGTAGTGGTACTTGATACCAACACCGTCGCCGTTAAGACCCAAGGTAGCGATAGAATCAAGGAAGCAAGCCGCAAGTCTGCCCAAGCCGCCGTTGCCGAGAGAGGGTTCGTTTTCTATATCTTCTATGTCGCAGATATTTTTTCCGTTTTCCGCAAGCTGTTTTTTTACATCGGCGTAAACGCCTAAGTTTATGAGATTGTTGGATAAAAGCTTGCCGATAAGGAACTCGGCGGAAAAGTAGTACAGCTTTTTCTTGCCTTCGGGGCGCTTTTTGTTTTCGGCAAGCTTTTGGGTCTCCTTCAGGAGGGCTATGTATATCTCCTCATTGGTGCATTGGGAAACGGGTTTGCCGTAATGGTTCTGTAGAAGTTCCGATATATTCATTTTCTTTCTCCTTTTTGCTGTGATCATATATACTTTATTATAATATCACATTTGCGTGTAAAATGCAAGTTTACCTCACTAAATAAAGCTCCTCCGCTGCAAATTGCAGCTTTGTGGGATTAAAGCAGGTCGACCTGCAATAAACATAATAACAGCAATCCCGCGTTGAAAGCACAATGCACTTGCCATGCCCCTTGTAATTGTACTCGGTCTGTACAGAGGGCAAGGTCCTTGTGGGGAAAAACAGCCTTTCTCCACCAAATTCAAGTGTAAAGCCCTCTTTGCTGTGTCGGAGCCGTCCTTCACCCATATTCACAAAGCCCTTTTCGTTGGGTAATGCTTGAACAGTCACCGAAAACTCCTGTCGATAGTCAGCCATTAGCTCTTTCCGAACCTGTTCCCGCTGCATTTCGTACCAGTGGGGGATATGTATTGCTTCACCGTTTTTCTGATCTATAAGCTGTCCGTACTCGGACATTTCCCAGCTCTTGCCGCATTTTTCGCAGAAGATCGTGCTGCCATTGCCTTTCATTGTAAATTCGCTTCCGCATTTTATACAGTGATACAGAGCATTGCTCAATCCCTCGGCGCGATTCTTGAAGCTTATTTTTATTTTGTTGTCATACTGCCATTTGTACTCGTCATATTGAAGCTCTTTTTCAAGGCGTTTCTGAATTTCCTCCTCAGGGATCTCTTTTAGTTCTTCGGCGGTATAAAGCAGCTTGATCTCCGCCCTTGCAGGGGCTTTCCTGGTATGCTCCTCATCCCAGAAGGGCGAGATAAGATAGCTTCCGTGAACGGTAAGCGTTACCACAGGGACTTTCAGGAACTTCGCCAGTCTCCCCATATTATCGGGCAGCATTGAGGTAATGCCCACATTGGAATGCCTTGCTTCGGGGAAGATAAAAACGATGTCCTTATTTTTGCGGAGGGCGTATTTTATATTGTTGAGCACCGTCATATCGGTGACAAAACGCCTTTTCCCGATACAGCCTATTTTCCTGTAAAGTGTATCGCCGAACGCCGCAAACCCCTCCATGTCCGAAACATAGCTTGCCCTATAGGGAAACACCGACAGCGGCGCAATATAGTAATCGGTAAAGCCCTGGTGGGTAGAGATCACAAGAAAAGGCGGTTTAAGCCCTTTTATCCCCGAACGGTCTATTTTCAGTCCAAAAGGACGTGTCAGAAGAAAAGAGGCTCCCCACACTATTGGCATAAGCAGGGGGCTTTGACGGCAGGGCCTTTTTTTCATATCAAAGGGGGTCATATCGCGGGTTTTGTTGACTTTCATTTTAATTTCTCCTTGGGTATCTTTGTATATAAGAATAGCACAATTATTACATAAATTCAACTATCGACTTTTATTTCGGATAAATGATTGAGAAAATTTTGGAATTTTGTTATAATATCATTGTGTGGATTCAAAAAGCCTCTTTTAGTTGAAGCTTTCTGACAGAGCTGTATAATCAGCACAACACCATCTAAAAGCGGCGAAAGATTACCATCTGTTTCCTTAAAGGCGGGCTACCATTCGCACAACTTCTCTGATAGCACGAATTTCAAAAAGTTTGCGGTTTTGAAATTCATTTTAGAAAGGCAAACCATGTTAGAACTAAACGGAAAATACAATAACGCAAAGATCTTTACCGACGTTGTAGACCAGGCTTCTATTTCGCAGGTAATGCTGCTGCTGAACCAGGAATTTGTCAAGGACAGCACAATTCGCCTTATGCCCGATGTTCACGCCGGGGCAGGCTGTACCGTAGGCACCACCATGACCGTCAAAGACAAGATAGTTCCCAATTTAGTGGGAGTGGATATAGGCTGCGGCATGGAAACGGTAAGGATCAAAGAAAAGCACATTGAGCTTCAGAAATTAGATAAGCTCATTTACGAAAAGATCCCCTCAGGCTTTAAGATCCGCGAAAAAGCCCACCGCTATTTCAATAAATTCCCCCTGGAGGATCTCTACTGCTACCGCGAGATAAACCCTATCCGCGCTGAAAAAAGCATGGGCACCCTGGGCGGCGGAAATCACTTTATCGAATCCGACAAGGACGAGGAGGGCAATATTTACATAGTCGTCCATTCGGGAAGCCGCCATTTGGGCTTGGAGGTAGCCAACTATTACCAGAACGAGGGCTACCTTGCGCTCAACGGCGCTTCCAAAAAAGATATTGAGGAGCTTATCGCACGTTTAAAGGCTGAGGGAAAGGAAAAGTCCATTGAAAAGAGCATAAAAACTCTCAAAAACACCAAGACCACACCTATCCCCAAACAGCTTGCATATGTAGAGGGAGAGCTTTTTGACAGATACATTCACGATATGAAGATAGTTCAGCAGTTTGCGGAGCTGAACCGTCAGGCAATGATCGACGAGATCGTCAAGGGCATGAAGATCAGCGTGGAGGAACAGTTCACCACCATTCACAACTACATAGACACCGACAAAATGATCCTGCGCAAGGGGGCAGTGTCGGCGCAGGAGGGCGAAACTCTCCTTATCCCCATAAATATGCGCGACGGCTCACTGATCTGCAAGGGCAAGGGAAATGCCGACTGGAACTGCTCGGCTCCTCACGGAGCGGGACGCCTTATGAGCAGGGGCGCGGCAAAACAGTCCTTTACCGTCCATGAATTCAGAAAGCAAATGGAGGGGATCTACACCACCTCGGTAGGCAAGGACACTCTTGACGAATGCCCCATGGCGTACAAGGGAATGGCGGATATTGTGGATAATATCGGAGATACCGCCGAAATAATGAAGGTCATCAAGCCTATCTACAATTTCAAGGCGGGAGAGGAATGATCAGCTTGCAGGAAAGACTGCAAACCGATTTTGGCTGTAATTTGGTGAATATTCCCAAAATACTAAAAGAATTATTCATAAGGCTGCCCTTGACAAATTCCCGCAATATGTGTATAATTATTACATAAATATAAACGGCATTGCCGGGCTGATTTTTGGGAGAAACGTTTGCCGCATGCTGTTCGCAATTTCTCATAAAAAGCGAAAGGGGCTTTTATATGTCTATTGTAAATGTAATGGAAGTTTTTGTGGAGCAGAAAATGGAGGAGATCCTTCCCACCGTGGAATGCTGCAACTGTGATAAATGCCTTGACGATATCCGCGCAATGGCTCTCAACAAGCTTCCTCCAAGGTATGTCAGCACCGATAAGGGCAAGCTGTTTTCCAAGCTCAATTCTTTGCAGGAGCAGCAGAACGGAGTTGATATCAACGTTGCCGTTCTCAGCGCTGTTGAATTTGTTTCCGAACATCCCCGCCACAGCGACGAGGACAAGAAAGACGCTGTTAAGGAAGAGGAAAAAGAAGAGTTTGAGAAAAGCAAGCAAAAGGGCAAATCCTCAAAGTAAAAAAATTACCTCTGCTTTTTGAGCGGAAACATTCGTATTACCTAAAAGCTCTAAGTCTGTTGACCCGATAGGGGAACGAGCTTAGAGCTTTTTTATTGTGTTTTCATACTAATTCTATCTTAAAAAGGTTTTATATTTTTAAGATAGAATTACACCCAAAGCACTATTTCTAAATTAACCTCCAAAAATTTACGATCATTTTAATTTAGAAATAGTATCAGGATCATTGCCGGAAATAGGTTCGGAAAGGAAGTGATGCCATGATACGCTCGGTCACTACCGAAAAGGGAACAGTAACCTTTGAGTTGGAGCGGAAATCCGTGAAAAATCTCAATCTGAGAATACGCTCGGACGGTACGGTGTATGTTTCGGTGCCAAAAAGCACGACTCTTGCAAAAGCAGATGAGTTTGTGAAAAATCACATGGACTTTGTTTTAAAGCATCAGAGCAGGCTTATACAGTCGAGCCAAAGTTCTCCCTCAAAGCGGTATTATTTAGGAGAAGCCATAGATGTGGAAGTCATAGAGGGGGAAAGAGCCTTTGCTTGGCTTTCGGGAAAGATCTTGACAGTGTACCTGCCCTCCGCCGCCGTTCCTGACATTTCCGAAAAAGAAAGGCTTACAGATGAAATAATTCTCCGCTGGCAAAAGGAAAGGGCGAGGGAGCTTTTTCCCGACTACCTTAAAAAGGCGTACCAAAGGTTCGTCAATGCGGGGTTTACCATACCCTATCCCGCAATAACGGTGAAAGCCATGAAAACACGCTGGGGCAGCTGTACGCCCTCCAAGAAAAAGATAACCCTGAACTGCTCTCTGACAGAAAAAGCGCCACTTTGCATCGAGTATGTGGTGTGCCATGAGCTGGCGCATTTTTTGCAGCAAAACCATTCGGCAAAATTTTATGCGGTAATAGATAAGGTCATGCCGGAGCATAGGGAGATTAGGCGATCATTGAACAATAAATGAGCAAATTTTAAAAAATGTTCGGATTTGGTAGTCAGCCCCAATAATACTAATACCCGTTTAAAAAACAGACAAGCTGCTTTTTAAGAGCATAGCCCTCTTTGGGATTGTATTGAACATATATACCTGCCGCCGGCGTTTCTTCCGGCAAAGCCGAAGGATTTTGACAGTAGATTTTATCTGCTGTCAAAATGGGCATTAGTATAAATGGGGCTGTAAAAAATTCAAAAAAATATCCCGACAAGGCAACGGAAAATGCCGCTTTGTCGGGATATATTTTTGTAAAATAGGAGTTTTTTTACAGTCTTGTTATTTTAACGCATTGATCTCTGCCCTGATAACGCCTATTTCGCTGTCATCGGGGCACAAAAGCTCATACTCCGATAATACGCTTTCCGCGTCGGCAATATTGCCTGCCCCGATCATTTCGCGGATGTTCTGCTTTACCGCTATTGCCATCTGCTCAAATTCGGAGCGGGCGTTTTCTCTTTTTGCGCGTTTATCACTTTTTTTCGTTTCGGCTCTGTAGGCATTCACTATGGGCAAAAATTCGGGGAATACGGAGAGAAGCTTCTGTAATTCCTTCAGACAAAGGTCATAGTCTCCTTTTTCAAAGGCAGAAACCACATAAGACGCCATAACAGCCGGCTTGATCTCAGCGGGAGCCTTTTCTGCATCAAATTCGGCAAACTCGGTCTGCCACCTTGCGCCGATCCCACCGTACTTGCCGAAAAGTCCTGAAACTGCTATATTGAGCCGTATTTCCTGAGCCATGGAGTATTTGTAGAATTCCGCGGTCTTTTCCAGACCTGCCGCCGAAACTACTTTTATATCGTAGCTTTCAAGCAGGGCGGCTGCATTGCTGCAAATGGAAAAAACGGTAAACGCGCATTCGTTTGCCATAAAGTCCGAGGAGTTCACAAATGCGGTAATATCAATGCTTTTGTCAAGCATTATACAAAGCATGTCCGCATTAAAGGCAGTTTCGTATTTTTTCAGATAATTTTCTATTTCCGCGGCGTCAACGCTGCCCTGCATAAAATAATTGCTGCATATAGCTATTGCTTCTGCCGTTTTTTTATCTTTATCAGATACGGAATCGGAAATTATTCTGAGAGCTTCAGTTATAGTTTTCCGTTTCTCTGCGTCAGCTTCATACAGGTGCCAGCGAAGTGCGCAGATAAGCTGTTTTCTTCCGTTTTCGCCAAGACGCTTGTACAAGGGCAAAAGACCGTTATAGTCTGTGTTCCTCAAAATTTCAGCTTTTAATTTTATGAATGGCAGGATATTCTCCCAATCGTCCTCAAAATTAAGATAGGGAATAGGATCCTCATATTTTTTTGCAATATCGAACAGCTTCTCCTTGACGCAGCTGTCAAAAAAGAAAACCAAAGCCGTTTTTAACTTCAACTCTGAAAAGGAAACTGAAGTATAAAGCAGATCATTTGTGTTGAGTTTATTTTCGGAATACAGTTTATACACATCATAAAATTTGACAAAATCGTCAACCGCCTCTTTATAACGATTCAGAAAATAGTATGCCGACGCGCTGTAGAAATACATTGTACAGTCAGAGGCGAGAGCCGTTTTTCTGGCAGGATTTTTTTCGCTAAAATACTCGCTGCAGCACTCGATCACTTCCTCATATCTTTTCAGATAGAGCAGGGTGGGAGCTTTTTCTGTAAAATAAGTGGTGATCGCTATTTTATTTCTGTCTAATGTTTGCAATCCCATATCGAGATATTTTAAGGAAGTTTCATAATCCTGAGAAAGCAAATAGCAGTCTGAGATCTCTTTATAGACGGAGATATCGGGTCTTTCACCCGGCTTGAGGTTTTCTACGATCTGAAGCAATGGAGCCATATTCCGCTTGAATTTTTCCATTCCCTCCTCGGTGACTTTTCCGTCTCTGTAAAGCATATATCCATAGTGGTCAGCTATGAGATCGAGGTATTTCACCGGACTGTAATAGGGCGTCAGAGCTTCGTGTATAGGATTCTCAAACTTGATATGATCGAGTTTTTTTGTAAGGCGCAGAACACGGAAATCGCCAAAATCGCTGTAGTCGATCTCTCCGTTATTTATATTGTGATACGATCTTTGAATATAGGCAGCGGAAAGGTAATCCTTGTATTCTCCGGAATTAAAGAACCTGATAATATCATCGCAGTTTTTCAATATCTCATCGGCGTCAATAAACATATACCACTCTCCCTTTGCCTTTTGGAGGGTGGAATTTCTTGCGGCCGAAAAATCATTGATCCATTCAAAATGATAAACATTATCTGTGAACTTCTTTGCTATTTCCACTGTGCAATCGGTGGAACCTGTGTCGGCGATAATAAGCTCGCTGTCAACGTTATCAAGCAGCGGCTTCATTGCGGAAAGGCACTGCTCCAGATATTTTTCCTCATTTTTTACTATCATTCCTATTGATAAGATCATGATCTGTACTGCTCCTTATACTATTTCTTTATCATACTGCAGACATAGTCTGCAGTATGATTCACCGCGCTGCGCACGGCGTTGGCAGTGAAACCGCCGGGAAAGTCATTCAATACTAATTCTGTCAAGATCTTTGATTTTGACATCTGCCTGAATGCGGCGTCATACAATAGACAAAGTCTATTGTATGATCGAGAATTAGTATTATTATTTTTCAGCCACAATGCTGCCTTTGATCGCTTTTGCCATTTTTGCTTTTTATACTAATATCCATTTTGACAGCAGATAAAATCTACTGTCAAAGTCCCTCGGCTTTGCCAAAGAACCGCCAAGGGGGTATGTACGTTCATTACAATACCTGAGTGAGCTTTGCCTCCTGCACTGCCGCATGGCAGCAGCGCATTTAAAAAGTAGACAAGCTTCTTTTAAAATGAGTATTAGTATTATATATCATAACATATTTTACAAAAAAATCAAGGTATATTGTAAAAATCATATATATCATAAAAATAAAAGGCGCGCGGTTTGCACAGCAAATCACACGCCTTGTTATTATTTTAAATTATCTTTCGGTCAGCCGAACTTCAGCTTTGACCGATCTGTAAAAGCTTTTCGCAATTACACCAATAACTTAGATATTGCCGTTGTTGAGGTCGTCGATTCTCTTCTGAACAACGCCCAGATACTGCTCTCTCAGAGTAGTGAAGGTAGCAGACTCGCCGTGTTCGTCTCCTCCGCCGAGACCGTCAAGGTAAGGATGGTTGGTAAGTGCGTTGATGGGGTCATCGGTAACGCCGGTAACGATATCTGTACCGATACCGCCCTTGAAGTCAAATACGGGGGTCAATACATTGTCAAACTGGAGTTCTCTTAAAAAGTCGAGGATCTCCTGTGTGTAGCCATCGTAGTCGACCATTATCTTTTCGTCACTGATTCTTGCCAGCTCATCATCATAAGCGGTAGCCATGCAGCAAAGTGTCCAAGCAGCAAAGCCTGCTGTGTTTTGGGCACCGCCGCAGAGCATCCAGGAGTCGTTCTTCATAGCGGAATAGTACTTGTCGGAGTTAGGATCCTTGGGAATGGGCACCATGAATACATCGCCGGCCTCCCAGCCTTCACGCTTGAAGCCTGCCTGAATGTTGGAGGTATCCTTGATGGAGTTGGAAAGGTCGCAGTAGAACAGGATATTGCCCTTGCACCATTCGGAAATATTGATGCTCCAGTTGTTCAGCTCGTGACGGGGATAACGGTAGTTCTCCTTGAACATTGTATCTACAACAGTGCTCATGCATCTTTCAATGTCTGCGTCGTAGAAGTTGTTCTGAAGCTTGCCTTCGCTGTTGATCTCGATAAGAGCCTTACCTGTGGAGCTTACGAACTTATCGGGAACGCGCCAGCCGTCGATGCAGTATTTGCCGTTGGCAGGATCGCTGAACTTATCGCACATATCAAGGAAGGAATTCCAATCCCATGTGCCTGCCCTGTACAGATCGTAAGGATCTGTAAGGTTGTTCTCGGCTACTACGGAGCGTCTGTAGAAGAGAAGGTCGTCAAGGTTTACTGTGGTGATAGCGCAGTAGGTCTTCTGATCCCACTTGAACTTCTCCATAGCTTCTCTGTTCCTGTCCCATATAGAATTGCTGAAATCTATAACATCGTCAATGGGCTGGAACAGCATCTTAGCCGCGGTGTAGGGGAAGTTGCTGATCTCGAACTGGAAGATGTCGGGAGACTGACCCGATGTTACCAATTCGGTGAGCTTGGCGTATCTGTCATTGTAGGTGACATTGGTGTAGTCGAAAATATTTGTGCCTTCGCCGGGAACGCCGTATACCTGCTTGAACAGAACAGCAGCGCCTTGGGTCTCGTCGATATCCCACCAGCCTAAGTACTTGATCTTGTCCTTTACCTCAATGTCTGCGTTGAAGCTGCCAGCAAGGCTTGCCTTATAGTCGTCTACAACTGTGCTGACATAGTCGGTGAGAGGACCGTAATCGGCGTTTGTGGTGAGGGCGGGGTCGCCTTCCTCGCTGCAAGCGGTTATGGAAAGAATCATAGCCATACTCAAAGCGGAGGCGGTAGCGATTTTAATTTTTCTATTCATATTATCCTCCTGTATTATTTTTCCCTTTTGCTGAAAAAGGTGAAAATCTGATATGTGTCAAAAGCTATTTTTTAGATAGCTTTTCAGCCTTATTTTATCATTTTTATATTTGTATGTCAATAATCAAAACAGAGAATATTTTTTGGAATTTTGGTTATTCTCTACAAGGTTGGGGGTGAAAGGTTAACTTAATTTGGTAATTTAAGTTAATATAGTGTGGGATTCTGCACAATTACTTTGACAGCACAGGTTTTAAGCGGGCGGACACTCGCACAACTGCTTTGACAGCACGAATTTCAAAGAAGGCTATGACTTCCCGCGGAAGTCTCAAAATTTTCTCCGAAAATTTTGTCCGGTTCTGAAAATGGAGCGGAATGCCGCTTGCGGCACGCTTCAAGGATGAAGCGCTGTCTGCCCAAAGCGTTGACAGGACGTCAACGCCCAAAGCAGACAATCGGAGCCTTCATTTTCAGAATTTTGAAATTCTTTTTAAATCAGCAAATTACCGCCGACTTTCCTTAAAAGCAGGTCTCTGCCTGCCCAACTTCACGAAAAGCGTGTCACCAACCGCACAACCTCCCAAAAAGCAATCACTTGTTCGAACGGCTTCTCTGAAGAACCAAACCGGCACAAGTTTTCGGATCATTTTAGAGCATTCAAACAAAAAATTAAAAATTTTTAAAAAATGTATTGACAAACTCTCAAAATTATGGTAAAATAACAACGCTGAAATATTGGGGCGTCGCCAAGTGGTAAGGCAGTGGACTCTGACTCCACCATTTCGAGGGTTCAAATCCTTCCGCCCCAACCACACATCAAAAAAACCGCTTAACAAAGCGGTTTATTTTTTTCTTTCCCCGAAAAATCCCCGAAAAAACATCAAAATCTATTTTTCCGCTATTTTGTTCAATACAGATATTGCCCGTTCTTCCTCTCTTGGGTATAAATGGGAGTATGTACTCAATGTCATTTTTACGTTGGAGTGACCCAGCCGCCTTGCAACCTCTTGAATGTTTATCCCTTCGTTGGCAAGTAAAGAGGCGTGGGAGTGCCTAAAGTCGTGTATGCGTATGTGTGGCAGATCAGCTGCAGAGGAAAAAGCCTTGTTTTTATTCTCTATACTTGTATCACGCAATGGACGTTCACAGCCGCAAACCCTCAAATTTTCACTGAATAGCTCCCCGGCGGCTTGCTTTTGCCGTTCTTTGTGTTCTTCAAGTATTTTCATTAACGGTAAGGGAATTTGAATATCACGGCTACTGCTGGCAGTTTTAGGGGCAGTTTCAACATCTTCCCCTTTTGCCTTTTGGAAAATGCTGCGGCGAATATACATCATATTCCCCCTAATATCAGACCATTTAAGGGCGTTGGCTTCACCTTTGCGCAGTCCGCAATAAAACAGGATATTGAAAAAGACATAATATCCCCAATCGGTAACAGTGATACAGTTTTCTTTTGCGGCGGCTATGTATTTCAAGAATTGCTCAGCGGTGTAGTATTGAAATTTTTCAGGGGTGGAATTTTCACTCAGTCCTGTAACATCTTTAAAGCCGCCCAAGACAGTCAAAGGATTTTTGGGTATATATTCCATTTTAACCGCATAATTGAGCAAGGCTCGGAAAGCCATATACCCATTTTGTTTTGTCCTTAATGCTAAATCTTGTTTGCTGATCTCAATTTTCCAATCTGCAAGATCCTTTTGTGTCAGCTTGTCAAGCCTACACTCTCCAAAATAAGGCAACACCCTTTTCTGTAGCTTAGATGCCGTGCTTATATCGGAGCTTTTTCTTGTCTCGGTGGCGTGGTACTTCATATACTCTGTATATAATTCATTGATAGTCATTTTTGAAGCGGCAACCAGTTTTTTGTCCTTGTATTCTTGTATCAGCTTTTGTTCAAGGGTTTGCGCTTCTCCCAGTCCGTATGCTGTCCGCTCCACCTGTCTTGCTTTTCCGTTGCTGTCAGTGTAATTGATCCTAACCCTATAACCTTGTAACCCCTCTTTGTTCTTTACTGCTTTACCTTTGCTGTCTGTCATTTTGTTTATCGGCACAGTATCACCCCTTATCTATATTCTGAATTGCTAAAGTAATAATACCAAATACAGTGGGGCAGGATCAACCCACCCCCCTTACATTTGGATAAAAGAGAAATTTTACCAAAGGAGTGCTATAAGTCTATTCCCTTGCCTGTATCGGCTTTATATTGAGCCTGTACAGCGTTTTTTATATACCCATTGATACTTTCCCCTTTGTCCTTTGCCGCTTCTTGTAGGGCTTGTTTGGTGCCTTTTTTAACGGTTAGATTGATCCTATCATATTTGCCCGCAATGTAGCGATTAACACAAGCCTGTTGCTTTTTTGATACTGCCATAGTGTCACCCCCCTTTGTTGGTTATATTGTAATTATAAACTATCAAAGCATATTTAGCAATTTGCTATTTGCACAAATAGAGAAACATGTATTTGTGTAAATAGTAGATTGTTTTATTTTTTGTATTCAGCTATTTACTATTTGTGTAAATAGTGTTATACTATGATCACAGTAAGGGAGCGCAAAAAATAAATCCCCTTACGGAAAGGAGATTTAAAAAATGGCTGTTGTTATAGTCATAGTCGTTTTTGGGTTCTGTATAGCCACAAATCTTTACAACCTTAAAACGGCAAACAACAGCAAGCGCAAGTAAAAACTTGTGATTGCAATGTGTTGAGGGGTGGCGGTTGCCGCCGTCACTCCAACATACACATTATAACACAAGCGAATGAAAAAATCAACCATTATACAGAAAGAAGAAAAGACAATGAGCAAATTTATTGATGAAGCATTAAAGATCAATTCATATCTGGATAACTGCGAGTTTGACAGAATGACACTTCCCAAAGTAATAGGCAAGATTGTTTCAAGGCTCCCCGAATTGACTTTTGAACAGTGTAGTGTAATAGCCAAAGCAATCACACTTCCCCGCCCTCGGAAATTGACGGATAACGAGTTTAGGGCATACAAAAAGAGAATGGATAGAGAGGGCGTAGAATTCCCCCAAAAGGAAGAAGTTGATATGTTCTATGGTTTGTCCGATGAACAGCTTGAAGAATTTGAAAGGTTTTTGGAAAAACACGCCTACAAAAAGGGGTATTGTTATGTAGATGATCTTGATAAGCCTATTGGAGTAAGAGGAGATGGAAATACAATATATATGCTGAAGCAGGTAAAAATTTAAATGTAGTAAATACATAACCAAGAGAGCCAATAGAGCGGCTCTCTTTTTTTTCATTTATTTCAATTTACGGGTTGTAGTTAAACCACAGCTTGTAAACTGTCTCAATGTTAGTTTGGATTAGACAAAATGTCCAACCCAAAAAGGGATCTTTAAAATGAAGTCCCCTTTTCTTAATCCGACATAATGTCGATTTAAGATCAATCTTTTTTGGCTACGCTCTCACCGATCCCACCGCCCTTGCCGCTTCAAAATAACCAAAAGGAAAAGGCAGGAAAAACAACAGATATAAAATACACTCACTTGTAAAAAATTCAGACAACCCGCAAATAGAGAAAACCACAAAACCGCATACATAAAAGCATTATACCCACCCTGTCACCTCCCCTATAAGTGAAATATAAAGTCAGTCAGCTTTATTTTCTAATCTAACTAAGGAAGGTAACAGTAAATGAATTTAACACAAGAAAACAAAATCAAGATCGTAGACGACATTATGGGGAGCGGTAAAAGCAGATGGGCGATCAACTACATCAACTCACACCCTGAAAAGAAATTTTTATGTGTTGTGCCGTTTTTGCCTGAATGCGAACGGTATAAAAAGGAAACTATAATAGAGATGTTCGATCCCAAGCTATGGGGAACAAAGAAAAAGAGCTTTATAAACCTGATTGAGAAAAACGATAATATTGTTACAACACACGCTCTTATTCAAAAAATGGACTTAACTATATTGGAGCTTCTCAGGAGCAGAGACTACACACTTATTATTGATGAATGCTTAGAGGTATTAGCACCCTACAAAATAAGTAATGATGACCGCAAGATCATATTTAGAGAACATTTAGTATCACTTGATAATGACGGCTTTTTGATATGGAATGAAGAAAAAAACAACTACAAGGGAGCATTCAAGGAAATAAAAGAACTATGCAGTTTTAAGTCACTTATGGGCTTTAAAAATGAAGATGACAATATAGCAAAAATTTTAATGTGGAACTTCCCCGTTGATTTCTTCAAATGCTTCAAAGATAGCTATATTTTAACTTACCTTTGGAATGGCAGTATTCAAAAATCATATTTTGATATTCATTCTATCCAATATGAGAAATATATGCTTGACAAGGACGGAAAAGAGATCATACCGCATAGCAGGGAGTTAGAGCTTAGAAAGAGGAAAGACAGAGTTAAGCTATTACATATTTATGAGGGAAAATTCAATGATATTGGTAATAAAGTTGGTAAATCCAATCCTTTGTCAAAAAGTTGGTATGAAAGACAGATAAAAGCAAAAAACTTTTCACTATTGGAACAAATAAAAAAGAATACTGAAAACTATTTCAGAACAGTTACCAAATCAAGATCAGCAGATAATATGTATACTGTTTTTAAACCATTCCGAAAATATATAAAAGGCAGACTATATTCAAATTGCCATGTTGCTTGTAACGCAAAAGCTACAAATAACTATAGCCAAAAGAAGTATTTAGCATATCTTATCAATGAATTTATTTCACCCGATATAAAGCACTTTGTAAATCATTACCAAATTGAATTTGATGAGGATCTTTTTGCACTCTCTGCACTTTTACAATGGATATGGAGAAGTCAGATCAGAAACGGAGAGCCAATAGAGTTGTATCTACCGTCAGAACGAATGAGAAATTTATTGCTAAATTGGATCAACGAAGTAAGGTAAAAATGAAAATGTGAAAAACGCTGTCCGAAAATTTCACATCTTCCAAAATAAATCCTTTTATAGAGCCGTTTGCTGGGTCGTTCTCTAAAAGAAAGAAATAGTATTTATATAATAAAAATGGAAATAGCCTGTTACAAATTATCACCATATAAACGTAGCGGCAAAGGCAGAAAACCAAGCAAAAAAAGAAAAATAAAAAATAAAAAAATCGGTATACGCTGTAATTACCGCTACACAATGTAGGAGCAGTTATTTATTTTACAATCAGTCAAGCTAAAAATAACAAGCACTAACGGAAATGTTTACCAAATCAGTCTTTTATATAAGACTGAATTATTAAATCGATATGAGCCACGATAAGGCAGACAACAGCTAAACGAAAACGGGATCATGTAATTCTATCTCTCTATAAAGTGCCTTATCAACCGTCATATCCTCTATAATATATTGCTACTGCTTTATGACTAAAAATTTAATAAGAATGGCTTTATATAACCGTTTAAGCGTGTTTTAACCACTGCTATATTCTTTTTTGGATAAAAATTGAATAAAGATCGATATTAAACAGCTTATCCAGCATTAACATTACTGCTTATAAAAATATATACTGCTAAAATGCCTTTATACTCGGACTTTAATCAGGAATAAAACCTTGAAGCAGACACAAGCAAGCAGTACATAAAACAGCGTAGAGCCTTTATACAAGCACTTCTGCGGCGCTTGATTTCAAGTTGCTTTTCTGGATATTTTTTATTAAGGGAAAGAAAATAAATTATTGACAAATATTTTATAGTTTATATAGCTATTTTTATACATTTTAACCAAAAACAGTCAATAATGTAGGGTACCAAAACGGTAGCCGAGAGAAGCTCAAGGTTATTTTGACCCTGAGTTAGTGAGTATATAGTAAAATAGAATTTCTTAAGGGGGGTTAAACTCCCTTTAAGAATCGAAAGTGACCCCGTAGCATTTTACGATGGGGTCGGCTTTTTACCGCTCCCTTTACACTCTGCTTTTGGTAAATTTGAAAATAGGCAGTTGAAAAACAAGTGTAGTAACTCACCTTTTGGGAAGAATTGAAAAGGTAAATAAAAATGGAAATACCCCCCTACCGCCTTGTTGTTCTGCTATTTAGGGAGTGGGTAAATTACGAAAGGAACATTTTGTACCGTTCGTAAAGTGGCTTAATTACACGCTTGTATGTTACGAAGCGGCAAACGAACAGTATCAGGCTTTAAAGGTGGATAATTCACCTTTAAGAACGAAAAGGGAGCCCTTAAAAGGAGACCCCTTTGGACGTTTCGCCCACCCCTTAATTACAAATTCTTAAAGGTGCATATTGAACCTTTAAAAATAAGCCCTCCTTTTTTGGCTATAATCACCGCTAAAAAGCAGTATGCAATTTAACCAACTGTAAAAAAGTATGCAAATTACAAAAAACCTCTTGACAAATCCGTTATAATGTGATATAGTTTAAGTATGGAAACTACCGAACGGTAAAAAGCATACTAAAAGGAGCGTATATAAAATGTTATACGGATATTGCAGAATAAGCACACCAAAACAAAACCTTGCAAGACAGATCGAAAACATTTCTAAAGCATACCCAGCCGCCGCAATTATTGAGGAAATCTACACAGGAACAAAGCAAAGCCGCCCTCAGTGGGAAAAGCTGTTAAAGAAACTACAGACAGGCGATACGGTTATATTTGACAGTGTCAGCAGAATGAGCCGCAACGCCGCCGAAGGAGTAAGGGAATACCTAAAACTGTATGATGAAGGAATAGAGCTTATTTTCCTGAAAGAGCCTTTTATAAATACAGCAACCTACAAAGCCGCCCTATCCAATAGTATAACCCTTACAGGAGACGATATAGACGACATACTTAAGGGCGTAAACAGCTACTTGAAAAAGCTGGCAACAAAGCAAATACAATTAGCCTTTGAACAAGCGGAAAAAGAAGTGCAAGACCTTAAGCAACGCACAAGCGAAGGACTTAGAGAAGCAAAAGCGGCAGGGAAAAGAGTAGGACAGCCAAAAGGAGCAAAGCTTATAACCCAAAAGTCAATAAAAGCCAAAGAAGTTATAAAACAGCACTGTCACACATTTGGCGGCAGTTTGTCGGATAATGAATGTATCAAGTTGGCAGGCGTAGACCGTGGAACCTATTTCAGATACAAGAAACAGATAAGAGCAGAGGAAGCAGGGGAAACGGAATAAACACATAAGCATACCAAGAGAGAGCCAAAAGAGCGGCTCTCTTTTCTTTTTGGCTACGCTCTCACCGATCCCACCGCCCTTGCCGCTTCAAAATAACCAAAAGGAAAAGGCAGGAAAAACAACAGATATAAAATACACTCACTTGTAAAAAATTCAGACAACCCGCAAATAGAGAAAACCACAAAACCGCATACATAAAAGCATTATACCCACCCTGTCACCTCCCCTATAAGTGAAAGAGGAAGGATTACGCAAAGCCAGAGCAGGAAAAAACAGAATGAAAGGAATGAAATGAATGACAATGAACGAAACGCAAACCCAAGAAAATGCACTCAACAATTACACTGATCTATGTAATTCACAGGGTGAACAGGAGCAGCCAGACAATTTACAAATACAACTTGAAGTAGCTGAAAGAGCTATTGACATTGTAAAAAGCATACTAAATAACATCAGAAAGGAAATTAACAAGTAATGGCACAAACACCACAAATAACAAGTTTAGAAACAGCAATAAAAACATACTATGAAAATATCGAGTTGACATCACAGGATATTAGAACCCTATTCAAGAGCAAGAAAGGCGATCTGTCCTCAAAGACGATCACACAGTTGAAAAATAGGGCAAGGGAACAAATGGCAGCTGATAATATCCCAAGTCTGAACAGCGCAAATGTAAACACAAGAGCCGCATATAAGAGTTGGGGACTTGACATTACAGACCTTGAAAACCGCCTTTGCAAGCTGAAACAATTTCAATTAGCAAGCTAAATATATCCAAAGTCAAAGCAAGCGTTACAGCATTTCCCCGATCCAAAAAAATAATGCTTAAGATATGCTTTTATAACATCAAAAATCTGTATATTTAAATCCCCGAAAAATCCCCGATTAAACTAAAATTTATTCATTTTTGGCGATTTGGGAGAAACTATCAAATAAAAGAAAATGGCTTAATAAAGGCGTTTATTACCATTTTGTAAAAGTTAGAAAATGGCAGAAAACAGCGTTGTTAAATCCTTCCGCCCCAACCACATCATTTGAAAAATGCCCTCGGTTTTACCAAGGGCATTTTTAAATGGATTTACACAGCATAGTGATAATTTTTAACGGTTCATTCAAAAAATCTTTTGTAAATGAATCACAACAACGCAGTGCAGTATTCAATAAAGTTCGGTTATTATCTGAACTTTTTTAAATTATCAATACTTTTAAAATATATTATCAATACCTTTTAAAAACGGTATTCCGATTCATAAATCATACAGATGACATGCTGTATGATAAAAAAATTTATTATATCAGGAGGATTATTTATTATGCCCAATTATGCAGATTCATCAACATTTTCCACTGCTTCCGGTAGAGCACTGCAATATGTTGTTCTTCAGGTAACGCTTAAAGAGAAATTTTTGGGAACAGGTTCAGGAAATTTAACCGAATTGGAAGCCGTGATTAACGATCAAGCATCCAAAGGATACAGATTGCATACTATAACCACATCCAACGGAGGTAGCAAGGGTATGCTCGGCGGAGATCGCATTCAAGCTACTATGGTATTTGAAAAAATTGTCTAAAACAATTCCCAATACTAAGAAATCTTTTTGGTAACAATATCACAGATTGAAAAAACCTCCCATTCGGGAGGTTTTTTCAATCTGGTCGCCATTTTTGGCGGCAAGCCGCCAAAAACAAAAATCGGGCAGAGCAAAACTCTGCCTCTATTTTTAGATTTTCAGCTTTGCTGAAAATCATAGGCTTCTGATCGCGATTTAGGGTCACACAAGAAATGCGACTTTTCTTTTGCACAATTACAAATCGCAAATTTAACAGCCTGCGGTCTTTTGTTTGGAGCGAGCGGTAAACTTAGGAGCGTATCGTTAAGGCATGGTCACGGAGACGGTTCAAACACTGTCTGATAAACTTGCTGCAACTCTTGTTTTTTATACATCAAATGATAAAATATAATCAAGGTTCAATCTTTTATCAATTTTTTAATGTTATAATCAAAAATAATACGGATATTAGGGGGCGGTATGCAATGAAATTACTGATCGTAGAGGACGAGAAAAGAATGGCGCAGGCTCTCACAGAAATACTGCGGCTTGAAAAATATGAGGTCGACGCTGCTTCGACGGGCTGTCGGGAATGGATTATATCGAAACCGATATCTATGATATAGTTATACTTGATGTTATGCTGCCGGGTATGAGCGGCTATGAGATCGCGAAAAGAGCGCGGCAAAAGGGAATCCGCACACCCATTCTTATGTTGACGGCCAAAAGTGAACTTGACGATAAGGTCAACGGTCTTGACTGCGGCGCGGACGATTATCTCACCAAGCCGTTTATGACAAAGGAGCTGCTTGCACGGCTTCGGGCGCTTGTGAGACGAAGCACAAATTCCACCGACGGAATATTATCATTTGGCGACATATCTCTTGATATCGCAGCGTCAACGCTCACCTGTTCCGCAAATAATCAGAGCGTTCGCCTGAGCGAAAAGGAATACCGCATACTTGAATATCTTATTGTTAATCAAGGGCAGATACTCACCCGTGAGCAGCTTGCCGTTAAGATATGGGGCTTTGAAAGTGACACTGAATATAATAACGTGGAAGTGTATATGTCGTTTACAAGAAAAAACTGCTGTTTGTTAATTCCCGAACGGAAATTAAAGCCGTCCGCGGTATCGGGTATGAATTGAGGTATGACAATGTTTAAAAAGTCCGGGCGAAAAATCGTTGCGTCGATAATGGCTGTATTAGTGCTGCTGTTTATGGGCATGCTGTGTGATCTACGGTTCAAGCTATTATGAGGTTTCACAGACAAACCGTGAGATGCTCGAAAGGTACGCAGAACTGTACTCATTGGACAAGCAGCCGGGTGAAGATGATTCGCCCAAACCGACTCCGCACCCTGCGCCCAATGATCCGCCCGAAGATGAGCCGCAGCTTGATGACACTCCCGCTTTTCGTCTTTCCACATTTTATTCGGTTGCTCTTTCGGCTCAGGGAGATGTTCTCGCTGAGGATAATAACGCAGCAGTTTATGAGGACGAAGAGCTTGCGCAACTCTCCAAAAAAATTATGGACAGCGGCAGAGCTTACGGAACAAGCGGCAGCCTTATCTACCTTGTCAAGGATAAGGGAGATTACACGCTTGTAGCGTTCAAGGACAATACCGTTATAGGGAGCGGTATGACCACATTATTTCAGTATACGCTGATATTCGGCTGCACTGCGATAGTTTTTCTGTTCGTCATTGCAGTATATCTTGCGCGGCAGATCGTTCGTCCGCTTGAGGAGGTTTACGGCAAGCAGAAGCAGTTCATATCCGACGCAGGTCACGAGCTGAAAACGCCAGTGTCTATCGTCAGCGCAAATGCCGAGATACTTTTAAGAGAGATCGGTGAAAATCAATGGCTTTCCAATATTCAATACGAAAATGAAAGAATGGGCATACTGGTCGCTCAATTGCTTGAGCTTGCACGTACCGAAAATGTTTCGATACAGGCAGAGCGTGTAGACCTCAGCCGTTTGGTGTATGGCGAAGCGCTGCCGTTTGAGAGTATCGCTTTTGAAAAAAATCTTACGCTGCAATGCGATATATCGGAAGGATTATATATTTCGGGAAGCAGCGCTCAAATGAAACAGCTTGTTTCCATTCTTCTCGATAACGCCATTCGTTACTGCCGTGCGGAGAAAGAAGTAACCCTTGCGCTGCGATCCGAACGCAATTTCGCCGTTTTGTCCGTCATCAATGACGGCGACGAGATACCCACAGAGATCCGCAGTCAAATATTTGAACGCTTTTACCGTGCAGATACTGTCAGAAACGGAGACGACAAACATTACGGGCTTGGGCTTGCAATAGCTAAAGCGATAGTTAACGCTCATAGCGGTAAGATCGAGGTGCAGTGCCGCGGCGGAAAGGTGGAATTTGTTGTCAGAATACCGCTGCAAAAATAATTTATAATTTTTCAATTTAACTTCAATCTTCCTGTTGTATAATGGTTTCATTAAGATAGGAGGCTCTTTTATGAAGAAAAATAAACAAATAACCGCAATAATTCTTTCCTTAACGCTTGCGCTGGGGTTAAGCGCTTGCTCCAATGGAGCGGACAGCTCCGATCAATCGGACGATCCCTCAGGCAGCAGTACCGGGCAGACAATAAGCAGTACAGAACAGGTATCAAACGATATAGGAGAAAATATTGAACCGTACGTCGATCCCGAAAGGGAATATATTGAACAGATGTTAAACCTCGCCTGCAATGAGGAGCAGGAATGGACGTACTCCAAGGACTCCGATGCGTGGACGTTATCGATAGTTTCGGCGGTCGCTTATCCCGAGCTGCCCGATCAACAGGGCGTATCGGTTTGCGTTCCCGGAGCTTATGTTTCGGGGATCGATACGGACGGCGACGGTAACGCCGATGTTACGGCGCAGTCGGTTTCAAATGCGGTAAAAGGCTCGCTTGTAATTGATTATGATGCAACGATCACAAGCACCAACGGACAAATATACTCTGCCTCGACCGCACCTGTTATTGTGAATACGGGAGCGGCGGGATATGGTTCGCAGAACAACTCCGCAGCCTCTGCATCTTACGCGGCAGACGGATATATCAACGTTTCCTGCGGAAACCGCGGAAAACAGGATATTGTGACTGATGAAAACGGAAATACCGGTTATACGGGTGACGCTCCTTCCTGCCTTGTTGACCAGAAAGCGGCTGTCCGCTATGTAAAATACAATATTCTTCTTGGCAATCTGCCCGGCAGTGCAGACCGTTTCGTGTCCACAGGCGGATCGGGCGGCGGCGCTCATGCGTCTATGTTAGCCGCTACGTCAAACAACTCCGATTTTTATGATTATCAGATCGAAGCCGGAGCGGTCGGCGTATATCAAAACTCGGACGGCGGCTATTCCACTTCCGTTAATATTAACGGTGAGAATTACGAGATATCCGATGGATTGTGGGGGTGCGTTGCGTACAGCGCAATTACCTCGCTTTACGAGGCAGATATGGCTCTTGCATTTGAATATTACCTGGATTCGGACTATTCGTTTAAAACAACTTTCCAGGCGCAGCTTGCGGAATATTTGTCCGAAGCGTATATGGAATATATAAACGCACAGAATCTTTCGGCAGCCGAGAGCGCAGTCGGATTTGACCTGAACAAGGACGGCGATACCGATGATGTCATTGATCTGAAAATCGAATACGATCCCGAAGCACACGCCGACAACAACGGATATTACGGAACGTATCTTGATCTGTATCTTGCCGAATTTACCGAAAATCTTCAATGGTATCTCGATAATCTTGATTATTCCGACGGTTGGACTTGGTTTGATGAAAACGGAAACGCTTACAGCGACAGCGCCGTTGCGGCAATGACAAGCGAGGACAAAGCCCGTGCGTTTATAGAAGGACGTTATGCCAAGAGCAGCAGCGGTGGTATGATGGGTGGTCCCGGCGGCAATATGCCGGGAGGTATGGCAACTGATGGAGATATGCCCGGAGGTACGCCTCCCGACGGCAATATGCCCAGCGGAATGGCACCCGATGGCAATATGTCCGATGATATGGCACCGGACGGTAATATGCCCGGTGGTGATCTACCTGACGGCGGTGCGCCCGGAGAAAGACCGTCCAACGGCGGACAAGGGAACGAAATGATCGTCGGAACACCCGATGGAGGTACAACGCAGTCCGCAACGGGAAAAGGCGACTCGACAAATTATGAATCCTACTCCGATATGGCCGCGGCATACAAAGCGGATATAGACGAAATTTATTCCGGCGATAAATACGGAAAAAATATTGTTTCGCTGTATAACCCGTTGAACTATATCGGCGCAGACGGCACTGAAGATCCCGTATGGACAAGGATAGTTATGGGCGCGTCGGAAGGCGATATGTCCATGTTCTCGTCTTTAAATCTGCAAATTGCGTGGCTGAACGCGAACGTTGATTCGGTAATTGAATGGCAATGGGACGGCGGTCATGTTCCCTCCGACGTATTGGGCGAGTCCCTCTCTCTTTATGTCGATACGATGTACGGAAAATATGTCGACGGAGCGGTAAAGATCGAAAAGGAAGCGCCCACAAAGCAGACTGAAAACGGCTCATCCGAATCTGCCACAGGCAGCAATATCAGCAGTTGGGTGAACTACGATGACATCACCGCGATCTCCTTTACCCTTGCGGACGCGGCAGCTTACAGAACAGCGGGCGTGAGCAAGGCAACTCCCGGTTTTGACGTTATAGATTACGGTCAGGAAGATTACGTTTTCGGAAACTCGGAAAAGGACGCGCGGCATTGGAACATTTACTTGCTTGAAATTTTTGAGAAGTATGGAGATGTCCTCGAGCCTTTGTTCAACAGCAAGAGCTGAATATGACGGGTCATCAAAATTCATATTATGTTATATGGAAATGAACAAAAAACATGAGACAGGAAACTAATCTGTATCCTCATCTATGTGGTACCTCGTGAAACACGAGGTACCTGTTTTTATGGTAAATGCTATTCTGTAAAAACTACAGTTTTAAAGCTTAACCCCACTTCTGTTTTTGGGAATGGAGCTTCACTCTATTCTTTGTTTACTGCCACCCGATATTTGACATAGTCAATAACATTTTGTTATTGAGTTTCAAGGGTGAATGATTCGTTCATCGTTTTCAGCTGTTCTTTCTCAGCTTTAATTTTAGTCTTGACTTGTGCTATCATTTCAGCCGGCTTTCCCCTAAGACCCCTTTCATTCCGAAAAAGAAAACTTTTAGGCTTTTTATACAAGCTGAAGCGGCATGGATGAGATCCTTGCCGCTTTTTTATTATGATGTTAGATGTTAAAGGTATGACCTGCCTTGTATATTGTGAATAGTGCTCAACATTTTTTTATTGTGCAAAATATAGAAAAATGAATTTAGTCATTGACTTTAGTCAAAAATGCGTTATAATGAATACAGTCAATGAAAGGAGGCAACTCATGGGAAAGCGGCAGGAAGCGGCACTTGAAACAAGGCAAAAACTGATTTATGCAGTAAAAAAGCTGTCGGAAACAAAAGCATATCACGAAATGTCCATAGACGACATCACGCGGACGGCAGGCGTGGCGAAAGGAACATTTTACACCTATTTTAAGCGCAGAGAGGACATCATCTCTGTCATTGCGTATGAAAATCTGGATATGGCGCAAAAGAGAGCTTCCGATGAAGAAATGGATGTTGCTGAAAAAATCGAGCAGTTCCTCAACGATTCGGCTTCAATTATTGAGGAAAATTCTCTGCAAATCGCACAGCAATGGTATCGCAGCGTCACATCTCCCCTTGAGGGTGATACTCTTGGCATGGACAAATTGAACTACGATAGGAGCTTTATTGAACGTTGTTTGCAAAAGGCAATTGACAGCGGCATTCTGCAATCAAATATGCCTGTTTCTTCAATTTCAATGCAGATAATTTCATTATATTACGGTGCTGTTGCATTGTGGTGTATGTCGGACGGAAAAATAGAACATACTGCGATAATAAAAGACTTCTGTAAAGATAGTCTTGCAAAAATCATAAATTCATACAGGAGGTAATTTTATGGAGTTCAAGATGTTGGCTAACGGAATTAAAATGCCCATGGTCGGATTCGGTGTCTATCAGGTAGAGGATCATAAGCAGTGTGAACAGAGTGTACTTGATGCGCTTGGTGCAGGTTATAGGCTTATTGACACAGCAGAAACCTATATGAATGAGGAGGCAGTGGGGTCGGCAATTCAGAAAAGCGGGCTTAAACGTGACGAGGTATTTATAACATCAAAAATATGGCTATCCAATTTCGGATATGAAAAAACCAAAAGGGCTTATGAAGCAGGCTTGAAAAGGCTGGGAATGGAGTACATGGACTTGATACTTCTGCACCAGTCACTGTCGGATTATTACGGCGCATGGAAAGCGTTGGAGGAACTTTACAGGGAAGGAAAGGTTCGTGCCATCGGTGTATCCAATTTTTATCCCGAAAGACTGACCGACCTTTGCATGAATGCTGAAATAAAGCCTATGGTGAACCAGATAGAATGCCACCCGTTCTTCCAAAGAAATACCGATCTTGAATGCGCTGAGCATTTCAATATTGCGGTTGAGGCATGGGCACCCTTTGCAGAGGGCGGCAGGGGTATCTTCACAAACGAGATACTGACCGACATTGCAAAGGCGCACAATAAAACCGCTGCGCAGGTAATTCTTCGCTGGAATGTTCAGCGAGGTGTAGCAGTGATCCCGAAGTCCGTTCACAAAGAGCGTATAGAGGAGAATATCAGTATATTCGATTTTACTCTGACAGATGAAGAAATGCAGAAGATCAGTTCACTGGACACAAATCACACAGAAATAATCGATCACTATGACTGGCACATTGCCGAGTTTCTGAATACCGTAAAAGGCAGAGAATAAAGGAGAATATAACAATGAAAATGATCACTTTAAACGACGGTGTAAAAATACCCGCAATCGGTTTCGGGGTATTTATGATACCTGCGGACGGCAGCACTTACAAGGCGGTTCGTGACGCTCTTGACGCAGGCTATCGCCATATCGACACGGCAACAGCTTACTTCAACGAGGAGGAAGTGGGCAAGGCGGTCCGTGACAGCGGTATTCCGAGAGAGGAGATATTCGTTACAAGCAAGCTTTGGCTTTCACATTACGGATACGAACGCGCAAAAATCGGTATCGACCGTTCACTGCGTAAGCTGGGGCTGGATTATATTGACCTCTATCTGATACATCAGCCTTATGGTGATGTTCCCGGTGCATGGAAAGCGATGGAGGAGGCAAAGGCGGATAACAAACTGCGTTCTATTGGTGTTTCCAACATGACTCCTAAAATATGGAACAAGTTTGTACCGCAGTTTTCCACTGTTCCCTCTGTCAATCAGGTGGAGTGCAATCCCTTTTCACAACAGAAAGAGCTGCGCAAAATACTCAACAAAAACAACGTCAAAATACAATGTTGGTATCCGCTGGGGCACGGAAATACAGAGCTGCTGAGTAATTCTGTGATAACATCGCTTGCAGAAAAATATGGCAGGGATGCGGGACAGATTATCCTTCGTTTTGAGGTGCAGGAGGGCTTCATCACCCTTCCGAAATCCTCGGATCCCCAACGAATAAAGAGCAATATAGATATCTTTGATTTTGCCTTGACAGATGAGGAAATGAATTCCATTCGTGGGTTGGATACAGGCAAGACCTCACATGATCCCGATGCGCCGGGTATAGGCGAGTCACTGCTGAAAGCATTTACAGTGGAGGATTGAAGTTGCGTCAGAGGAATACTCTGCATTAAAAAGAAAAATCTTTTTTGTAATCGTTCAACAGCAGCGTGACGCTGCACTCAATACGTTCCCAACATATAGGGAGCGTATTTTTATGCTTATTCTCTAAAAAATCTTTTTGGTAACGATCTCACATACCAAAATTGCTTCACGGTCACCTGTGGAGCAATTTTAAAATACACAAAAAGGAAATAAAGTCGAATGCAGAAGTTAGTTTATCTGAGCAACAGCAGAGATTACACAGAGCAGGGAAGTATCAATGAGAATAAATATTTTACACATATAAACCAACTGCTTGACAAAGGCTGGAAAGCCGCGCATATTACGCACGATGCTGTGGAAATTGACAGCGGTAACGAGCCGTCACGCAAGGAGAGCTTTGTGGCTTTTGTTCTGCTTGAAAAGAACGCTGATGAAAAATAAGCGGTGTTTTAATGTAACTATACTATAATTTAAAAAGGCCCAAATTCCATAACAGCTTAAATCAAAAGACATTCAAAAAATGAAGATCCCTTTTTAAACTGCCGAAATGCGAGCGGTTTAAAAAGGGATTTAGTTTTATTAGTATTGGAAAAGCTTTATAAAGCGTCAATCCTTTGCCAGCAGTACAAATTCCGTTGGGATAAGATTTCCCCCGTTATAGCGCATATAGAATTTATAATCGGGATTGTATCTGTCTATAAGCGCAGGAATTCTCCAGATGTCGTCATAGCCGTGGTATGTGCATATAGCAAGCTTTGGATGATGTGTGCAGATATTGCGGCGGCTGCCCTTCAGTGCTTCATATTCCGCGCCCTCAATATCCATTTTCAAAAATGTAAAGCCGTCGGGAAACTCATCGTCAAGAGCAGCTACCTCAACACGCTGTCCGCTGCTTTTTCCTGCTTGGGATAGTTGATTTGCACTTTGATCAAACTCCGATTCACTCAGGAAAAATTCTCCCGCCGCGCTTCCTGCGCCCTTGCAGTGTATTTCAAGATCATGCAGCTTCTCCAGCCCGGCTAAATTTTTCCGCATCTGTTCGCAGCTTTTTGGGGAAATCTCGTAAGCGCAGATCTTTTTATAATCATAGCCGTAATTGCTGACATAATTGTAGACAGTATCTCCAATATAGGCTCCGACATCTACAAAAATATCGTCCTTATTATCCGGGAAAATATCAGGCTCAAAGTAATCGGGGAAGATCGACTTTACTTTTCCGAGCATTGCCATGTCAATAACAGCCCAATTCAGCAGTATGGCAAAGAGAGTGCGTTTGGAAAGGTAGTCCGACAGTCTGCGGAAAAGCCATACAAAATCGTAAGTGTGATGCTTCAGCACAGCAGCCCTGCGTTTTAAGGTGTCGAAATCCTGACGCTTGGGATCAAGTGTTCCCCAGAGCGGAAATTTTGCAAAATATTCCACAAACACTGTGTAATTGCTCTCATAACGCTTCTTTAAGTCAAACATTGATTGTTTAAGCGCTTCAAAAAGACCTTCTGAGCTTGTTTTTCTCAAAATGTCTATCAGCATGAAAAATTCGTTGTCAAACTGATTTTTTGGAACAAAGGGTTCCGCAGTTTCCGAAAGGATCCTGTAAGATGTACAAAGCCATTCACCGTCAGAAAGAGCGCTTATTTCGATTTGCTGTTCGAGAGAAACTTCGGAAAGCTCTTCAAGCAGCCTTGTTATTTTTTCTCTTTCACTTCCCTCTATAGGTTCGTCTGAATTGTCGGAACGGGAAACATATTCCTTTTCGTATTCATTAAGGGCATTGTATATTTTTTTCGCAAGCCCGCGTTTTTGCGGGTCTAAACGTAAAAAGTCTGTCTGCATGGGAATACCTCTTTCAATTATCATATCATAAACTTTGATATTAGAATATCGCTTTATTATATCATTATAGTTAAAGCTTGTCAACAGCTGTTCACTTAAACAACTCCGCTGTCCTGACCATTCTCTCCGCGATCTTCACCCCGAAAGGACACCTGCTCTCGCAGCTTTTACAGCCGATACAATCCTTGGCATTATGCTCCAGCCCCAGATAATGCTCCTTTATAGAAGCAGGAACTTCCTCCTGCATAGTCGCCAGGTCGTAATATTTATTTACCATGGCAATATCTATCTCAGCAGGACAAGGCTTGCAGTGACCGCAATAGGTGCATTCCCCCTGTCCGAAGGTGTTGCGGGGCGCCTTTGCAAGGACTGCGGCATAATCCTTTTCCTCCGCCGTTGCGGTTTCGTAAGCTGCTGCCTGCTCCACATGGTCGGGTGTATCATAGCCCACCATTATGGAAGCCACAGCAGGGCGTGTCAGGCAGTAGTGTATGCACTGCACAGGGGTCAGAGCCACGCCGAAAGGCGAACGCTTGGCGTCAAAGAGCCTGCCTCCTGCAAAGCCTTTCATGACTGTAAGTCCTACGTCATTCTGCTCGCAGAGCTTGTACAGCTCGGCTCTTGTAGGTTCGATACCGCCAACGCCTTCCCCTAATTCCTCTGCGAAATATGTGTCAAGGTCGTCTGTGGGAGGGAGCATATCGTATGCAGGATTTATGCTGAAAAGCATCATTTCCACAAAGCCTGCTTCCACTGCGCGCTTTGCCATAACGGGGTTGTGAGTGCTCATGCCGATATGGCGGATAGTGCCCTTTTTCTTCAATTCCTGCACGTATTCCATAAAAGGACCGTTTATGGCAGCTTCCCAGTCGCTTTCCTTGTCTATAAAATGGATCATTCCCAGGTCTATATAGTCGGTCTGCAAACGTGTAAGCAGATCTTCAAATGCCTCGCGGCATTTGTCAACGTCGCGGGTGCGGGTGTATTGCTCATTCTGCCAGGTGGAACCTATGTGACCCTGAATGAACCAGCGGTCACGCCTGCCCGCAAGGGCTTTTCCGATATTGGAGCGGACGTTGGGCTCGGGCATCCAGACGTCCAGGATATTTATTCCAAGCTCGTCGGCGCGGTCAATGACCGCCTTGCACTCCTCATAGTTGTGACGCTCCAGCCACTCTCCTCCGAAGCCGATCTCGCTTACCATTAAGTTTGTTTTTCCAAGTCTGCGGTATTGCATGGTGATCCTCCCTTTGATTTGTTATCTCTATTATAGTTGCGAGTGGGAATATTGTCAAGGTTTGGCAACATTGTTAATGGTCTTTCCCTCTAAAAATGCCTTGATATTGTCAAAGACGATACCCAGCAGCCTTTCCCTTGTTTCAAGCCCTGCCCAGGCGATATGGGGAGTGATTATGCAGCTCGGAATGCCATACAGCGGGCAATCCTCGGTCATAGGCTCAGTGCAGAGAACGTCAACCCCTGCCCCTGCAAGTCTGCCTGACCTAAGCGCCTTTGCAAGTGCGTTTTCGTCAACGATAGGTCCTCTTGCGGTGTTGATGAGATAGGCTCCCTGTTTCATTTTGCTTATTGCCTTTTCGTCGATGAGCTTTTCCGATTGGGGATTTAAGGGGCAGTGGAGGGAAACTATATCGCTTTGTGAGAGCAGGGTGTCTAAATCAACAAAATCTACTCCTTGGGAGGACTTAGGTGAGCGGTTAAAGGCAAGCACTTTCATACCGAAAGCAAGAGCTATCTCCGCCGTCCTTGCCCCGATGCTTCCAAAGCCTATTATACCCAAAGTTTTCCCCTTAAGCTCCATAAGAGGAATGGGGAACATGCTGAAGGTACGGCTTTTCTTCCAATCGCCCTTGTCAACCAAGGAACGGTAGTCGCATACTCGGTTGGTAAGCTCCAGGATCAGAGCAAAGGTGAGCTGCGCCACGGAATCGGTGGAATAGGAGGGGGCGTTGCAGACAGTTATCCCTTTTTCGCGGCAGTATTCTATGTCGATATTGTTGTAGCCTGTGGCAAACAATCCTATATATTTCAGGTTTTTTGCGTCTTTCAGGTTGTTTCGGTTCAGGGGAGTTTTGTTGCAGAGAACTATGTCGGAATCTTTTATTCTTTCCGCGACTTCATTTTCGGCAGTGACGCTGTAATATTCCACCTCGCCCAGGTTTTCTAAGAAATCAAAGGAAAGGTCGCCTCTTGTGACTGTGTCTATGTCGGTTACTGTGATTCTCATGTCTGTATTGCTCCTTTTGTTTTATGCTCCTAAGAAAGTTTTGCTGATTTATGGTTCTCTCAGGGAAGTTGTGCTGATTTATGGTTCTCTTAGGGAAGTTTTGCTGATTTATGGTTCT
>JAAVIE010000006.1 GCA_014799325.1 Oscillospiraceae bacterium | reverse complement strand
CTTTGTCAAAGGCAAGATCAACAGCCCCGCGCAAACATTTGACACCCCGTGTATCACATCAAAGGGAAATCCCGAAGCTATCCAAGCCAATGTCTGCTTAAAGCTGAATCCGAACAGCAGAGCCTGCGCAGGCGCATAAAGCGTTCCAAAGGCTATTCCGTGCAGTCCGCAAACAACGGGATAAACAAATGCGGCGATCTTATCGGGCATTTTTTTCGGCAAAAGCATAGTAACTCCCCAAAGAATTGCCCAAAGATACAGATAGGGTATCCACCACACAGCAAAGCCCGAAAAAAGTCTGTTTTGTTTTTTTATAGTATAACATAAAAACTGGGATAAAACAAGGGGATTTGAAAACGCGGGTTTTCTGATTTGCAGCAGAAGCGAAAATTTGGAAAGGTTATTGACAAATTATTGGTGATTGTGCTATAATTGGGGTGCGACACAATATAATATTCTTCGAGTGAAGTGCACACTTTACTATATGGTAAAAGTGCATGCTCTTTTTCGTGTGTCTTTATTCGAAGAAAGAAAACGATATTGTGTCGCAGCAATCGGAGCTTTGCATTTTTCGGTGCGTGGCTTCGGCTGCGCACTTTTTATTTTATTGGAAAATGCGCAGAAAAAAGCGTTAAATCGCTTAAACAATAATTTTAAATTATGGAGGAATTATTCATGGGCATTTTTAGGAGAGCTGCTGCTATCAGTATTGCAGCGGCATTGACAGCAAGCATGAGCATGACCGCTTATGCACAGGACGTAGTTACGGATACGGAAAGAGCACTTATTTTTACGGTTGAAAACTGCGGTATAGCGGAAGGCTATGAGGACGAGGCAAAGGCTATTTTTAATTACTTTGAAAACACCGGCGCCGTGTTCTATGGTGATGTACTTGACAGAGTATTGACCGACGATACAATGATCACGATCAACAGCGGCAGAGTTGATGTGAGTGCGGCAAAATACGGCTACTTCCAACTCTTCAAATTTTCCGAAGATAAAACCACTCTTGTTTTGAAAGATACGATCAAATACCATTCTCACATGGAGGGAGGATATGACTACTGCTGGAGTATTTGCGGAGATAAGGGACCCCGTGGAGGTTCTTATGAAGAGGGCGAAGAAATTGACGGCTGCAAAACCGCAAAATGTGAGTTTGATGAAACAGCTGTTCTTGGAAATAAAATAAGCGGCGGTCTTATCCGTAAAATAGTAGATCAGAGCTATGTCTATGATGACAAGAGCAACAAGCTTCCTTATGATCTGAACGATTTTGATCTGATAAACGTATGTTTTTATTACGAAACAGGAATAGATAATGGAGATATGTTTTATTCCCTGCTCACAGACAGCTATGTAAAAGCCAATCCCGTGCAGCCCAAGCCTGACGAGCCTGCTGAGGAAACATACAAGGTAACCGCCGACAAGCCTTTCACCGATGAGGAATTTGCGGCAATTCTTGAAGAGAATAAGACAAAAGACGTTGAAATCACAGTAGACGGCGTTACATACACCTTCAAAAAGGGCGAAATGGAAGCAGTGGACGGTGCCGAGTATGATTTTGGAGTTACCATAACAACAGATCTTTCCAAGCTCGAAAACGCCGACAAGGCACTAACTGAGGATAACTTTGTTCTTCATATTGATTACAACTATTCGGGTAAACTACCTGCAACCGCTTCAATAAAGCTTTTTGTGGGCAAAGAATATGCAGGAAAGACCCTTTATTACAGCCAAGTTTTAGAGAATGGTATCAAGCTTATTCAAAGCGCTGCAGTTGACAATGACGGATATATAACCGTTACCCAAGACCATTGCTCCGAGTATGTTCTTACCACCGAGGAGCTTAAAAACGAGGAAGGAACTTCCGATAATACCACCACCGCTCCCTCGACCCCAGATGACACTACAGCCGCTCCGGCAAACCCCGACAAGGAAGATAACCCCAACACGGGCGTAGGCTCTGTTGCTGTTGTTACAGGAATGGCTGTTATTGCAGCAGGTACGGTTATGATACTTGGCAAGAAGAGAAAGTAAACTCCACTAAAATCTATTTACAGCACACCTCGCAGGAATGCGGGGTGTGTTTTGTTTGGTTTGTGATTTATTTTCGCTGAATTACCTCGCGCTTTTCCAAAGACATAAAAAGGGGCTGATCTTCTCAGCCCCTGATTTATAAACTATTTTCCCCTATAAGCCCCTTTATCCAATTTCCGTATAAGCTTTGTCAAAGGCAAGATCAACAGCCCCGCGCAAACATTTGACACCCCGTGTATCACATCAAAGGGAAATCCCGAAGCTATCCAAGCCAATGTCTGCTTAAAGCTGAATCCGAACAGCAAAGCCTGCGCAGGCGCATAAAGCGTTCCAAAGGCTATTCCGTGCAGTCCGCAGACAACGGGATAAACAAATGCGGCAATCTTGTCGGGCATCTTTTTCGGCAAAAGCATGGTAACTCCCCAAAGAATTGCCCAAAGATACAGATAGGGTATCCACCACACAGCAAAGCCCGAAAAAAGTCCATTGAGAAAGACATAGACGTATATGGGGATAAGCCCCTTGGCGCGGAAAACCAGCGTATAGGTCATTGTAAACATTCCAAGCAGGTGAATGTTTGGTGCCCACTCCATTATTATTTTGGAGCAGTACATAAGTGCGCCCAGAACTGCAAAAATAACAAGCTCAAATGGGGTCAGAAAGGGTTTAGCCCTTTGTGTAGGTAAGCTCATAGCTTTCTCCGTCGGCAATGGGCGTACTGTCTGCGCCTGTCATCAGCATTTCTCCGTCCTTTGAAATAGCCCACCACGCCTGATCCTTGTCGTAGTCGGCTTGGATTCCGTTTACCGACTTAATGTATAAGCCGTATTCGCTTTCGTCCCCCGAAACAAGCTCGTATTCCAACAGCGCCGCGCCTAAATTTTCCTTGCCGGTGTGTACGGTGAGGGTAATTTCCTTTGTGTCGGCGATCACCTTTACCTTAATGGTAACTGCACCCTCTCCGACCTCGGCGTCCTCGGTATACTTTGCATTTGCCCAAAGTCCTTCTTCCTTGGGGGGAGCTTCCGACTGCGTTTCGTCACCTGTCGGCGTTTCCCCTGCCTTGGTCTCGTCAGAGGGGCTTTCGGTGTTTTCTGCGGCTGAGGAAGTGTCTGCGGAGGTAACCGTTCCGTTTCCGCTCTCCGTACAGCCTGCGGTTACTGCCGTTACCGCGATCATAAGCGATAACAGCAGTGCTTTAATGAAATTCTTCATTTTGTTTTCCTTCTTTCTGTTAATATTTTTAACAAAAAGAACAAAGCAATAAAGTCACTCCCCATAAGCATTTTTACAAAATCCTGCTTGTTTATTTTGTCTTTAGCTTAATTTTGCCCAAGCTCTTTATTGCGGGTCGCAGTATGGCAGGCATTCCGACTTATGGTTTTGCCGCTTCGCTCCAAAACCGTCCATTTGGCTTTTTGGACACAGTCCAAAATTTTGCTTCGCAAAACCACCTCATGGACACGTTTCTGCAATCCAAAGCGTAAGCCAATTACGGCAATGGCTGTTGCTGCGGATTTTCACCGCATTCCCCTGCCCCCTCCCGCATTATCAATGTAATGCGCTCAGAAAGCGAAATTTTCGGATATACTGCGTTCATTCATTTTGCAACTGATATGATAACATTTTTATTATTTCTTGTCAATATTCGTCGGTATTGACAAAAAGGGGCATTTTGTTATATAATAACCTCGAACTGCAGAAAGAGGAAAAAATATTTAAATGTTTGAGATCATTTTACCATTTCAGCGGAATCGAATTTTGCATTGCAAAATTCTCTTTTTATGGTATAATTACAGTAAAGAACAGGAAAGGAAATCACAACAGAATGATCGAACCTATCAGGCTTGAAAGGCTGAACCGCAAGGACGCTTTCAGATATATGGGGCATAAGGGCGGAGGGATAAGCGAAAACCTTCTTGCCATTGCCGATGAGTGCGAAACCGCTTTGTTAAAGGCGATACAGCCGCGTATGGTATATAGGGTTTTTGACATAGAAAAAAACGAAAACGGCGTTGAAATAAAAAATACACCGCTTATTTTCAAGGGCAGAGATATAGCAAATCACCTTGAAGGCTGTCAAAGAGCGGTGCTGATGTGCGTTACCCTTTCCTCCGAAACGGATAAGGTTATCCGCTCCTATGAGGCTTGCGGTATGGAAAAAGCGTTTGTTGCGGACGCTTTGGCTTCTGCGGCAGTGGAGCAGGTCTGCGGAATCGCAGAAATGCTGATACAAAAAGATGTGGGAGAGCATTATAACTACACTTGGCGGTTTTCTCCCGGCTACGGAGATTTCCCACTTGAAGTTCAGAGGGATTTTATTAAGGTAACAGATGCCGCAAAAAGGATAGGGTTGAGCGTTACCGACACTCTTATACTTATTCCAAGAAAATCGGTAACGGCAGTCATGGGAATATCGGAAACCGAAATTCCCCCAAAAAGGCGTGGCTGCAGCTGCTGTAATATGAGAGAAAAATGCGAGTTCAGAAAGGGAGGAAACCACTGTGGATTTTAAAAAGCTTTTGGAAAAGGATTTTGTAAGCCTTGACGGCGCAATGGGAACCATGCTCCAGGCAAGAGGGCTGAAAATGGGGGAAACTCCCGAAGTGCTGAATATAGAAAAGCCCGAAATACTGACGGAGATACATAAAGAGTATATCGGAGCAGGGGCGGATATTATATACGCCAACACCTTTGGGGCTAACAGATATAAATTAAAGGACTGCGGATATTCGGTAAAAGAGATAATCGAATCGGGAATACAAAATGCAAAAAAAGCCTGTGAGGGTACAGATACCTTGGTCGCTCTCGATATAGGACCGATAGGACAGCTTTTAGAGCCTACGGGGTCGCTGACCTTTGAAGAGGCTTACGATATTTATAAAGAAGAAATTTTAGCAGGCAAGGACTGTGACGTCATCGTCCTTGAAACAATGACCGATCTGTATGAGCTTAAAGCGGCAGTTTTAGCGGCAAAGGAGAATTCCGACAAGCCCGTTATCTGCACTATGACCTTTGAGGACAATATGAGGACATTCACAGGCTGCTGCATAAGCTCAATGGCGCTTACCTTGGAGGGATTGGGGGTCGATGCTGTTGGCGTCAACTGTTCACTGGGTCCAAAGGAGCTTTTTCCCGTTGTGGAAGAATTGTGCAGGTGGACTAACCTCCCTGTTGCGATAAAGCCAAATGCAGGCTTGCCCGATCCTGTGACTAACGCTTACAGTATCAGAGCGGAAGAATTTGCGGTATTTATGGAAAAGCTTGTTCCTTTGGGCGTAAAGCTGTTCGGCGGCTGCTGCGGAACGAACCCGCAGTTTATTGCGGAGACCAACAAAATGCTTAAAGGCAAAAAATATGTCAGGGTCTCTCATCAAATTCCCGCTGCCTGCTGTACTCCTGCCAAGACCGTTATTATCGACCGTCCGCGCATAATCGGCGAAAGGATAAACCCCACAGGCAAAAAGCGGTTTAAAGAGGCTCTCCTTGCTAATGATATTGATTATATCTTGGGGCAGGCTATTGAGCAGGTAAAGGGCGGCGCGGATATCCTTGACGTAAATGTGGGACTTCCGGGAATTGACGAAAAAGAGGTCATGGGAAGGACTATAAAGGCGGTTCAGGGAGTTGTGGACGTTCCCCTGCAGGTGGATTCCACCACTCCCGAGGTTTTGGAGAAGGCGCTGAGAGTTTATAACGGCAAAGCTATTGTCAATTCCGTAAATGGTGAAGAAAAGTCCTTGCAGACAGTTTTGCCTTTGGTGAAGAAGTATGGCGCGGCTGTGGTAGGCTTATGCCTTGACGAGGACGGAATACCCAAAACTTCCGAGGGGCGCTTTAATATTGCCAAGAAGATAATGGAAAGAGCGATGTCTTTGGGTATAAGAAAGGAAGATATTTACATTGACTGCCTTACATTAACCGTTTCTGCCGAGCAAGAAGCGGCAAAGGAGACCCTGAATGCCCTCGAAAGGGTGAAAAAGGAGCTGGGGCTCAAAACGGTGCTGGGCGTTTCCAACATCAGCTTCGGACTGCCCGACAGGGTGAAGATCAACAGCAATTTCCTTGCAATGGCGCTTACCAAGGGGCTTGACCTGCCTATCATCAATCCCAATGTGGAAGAGATGACTGCCGCTGTCAGAGCCTATAACGTTCTTATGGGGCATGATCTGAATTCGTCGGAATATATTGCCGCTTACGGACAGGAAAAGAGCGGCGAAGCGGCACACGCAATTCTTCCAAAAGAAAATATTGATCTGAATTACGCCCTTGAAAACGGTCTGAAAGCCGAGGGAGCAAGGCTCACAAGGGAGCTTCTCAAAGACACCGACCCAATGGCGATAATCAACGATATGCTTATCCCTGCCCTGGATAAAACGGGCAGTGAGTTTGAAAAGGGCAAAATTTTTCTTCCCCAGCTTATTCTTAGCGCGTCGGTGGCGCAGAGCTGCTTTGAGGTGATAAAGGAGCATTTTGCGCAAAAGGGAGAGAAGTCCGTTTCTAAGGGCAAGATAATTCTTGCAACGGTCAAGGGCGATATTCACGATATTGGCAAAAATATCGTCAAGGTGCTTTTGGAAAATTACGGCTACGAGGTCATAGATCTGGGCAAGGACGTTGACTATATGACAGTAGTCAGCTGCGCCCTGGAAAACAACGTGCATCTTGTGGGGCTGTCCGCCCTGATGACCACTACTCTTGTGAGCATGGAGAACACTATAAAGCTGCTTCATGAAAATAATGTGGACTGCAAGGTCATGGTGGGCGGCGCGGTGCTTACTCCCGAGTACGCCGAGAAGATAGGGGCGGATTATTACGCAAAGGACGCTAAGGAGTCCTGTGATATTGCAAAGAGGGTGTTTGAGGAGTTTTATCCCCAAGGGTGATTTGATAAGAGCTGTAAAAAGCAGCCTATTATCTCTTAGAGTGGATTTCCACTCGTACAACTTTTCTGAAAGCACGAATTTCAAAAATCAACTGAGTGCAGAGTTTTTGCCCAATTTTTCAAGCAAAAACTCTGCACTCAGTTGGATAGACAAGATTTTAAAATTACCCATTTTTTCAAGTAATTTTAAAATCTTGTCGGTTTTGAAATTCTTTTTAAATCAGTTAATTACTGCCAAGTTTCTTGGGAGTATCCAAATTAGCACAAGTTACTTAATGACCGTTTTTTGGGCAGCAAGGCATAAAGCAAGATAAGCGCAGCCGCTCCAAAGGATAAAAATGTCATAAAGTTAAAGCTTCCACCCCCAAAAAATATGCCCAAATTAAAAATGCAAAAAGAAACAGTATAGGCAAAGGCGGTCTGGTAAAACAAGGCGAACCCCGTCCACAGCGGGCTGTCAAGCTCCTTTCTTATGGCGCTTACGGCGGCGATACAGGGAGCGCACAGCAAATTAAAGGCGAGGAATGAAAAAGCCGCCAAAGAGCTTCCGAAAACGCCGCTTATCTCCGAGGGAGAGAGAACGCCGAACACTCCCACCAACTCTTCCTTTGCCAGCAGACCCATTACGCAGGCAACCGCCGACTGCCAATTTCCGAAGCCTAAAGGCTCAAAAATCACAGCCAGCATTTCGCCAATGTTTTTCAAAATGCTGTTTTCCATATCGGCGGTGTAGACTATGCTTCCGCCGCTGATGCCAAAGGAACACAAAAGCCTTATAACTATTGACGCTAACAAAATTGTGGTTCCTGCCCTTTTCAGAAAAGAGCCGCACCGCTCCCACAGTGTTTTTAATATATTTTTGGCTGTTGGAACGCGGTAATCGGGCATATCCAGCACAAAAGGCTCATCGTCGGAGGAAAAAAGCTTTGTCTTTTTGAGAATAAGCCCTGACAGCAGCACTGAAAACACTCCCATAAAATAGCAGAGAGGAGCCACCCACCATTTTCCCCCGAAAAATACCGTGGAGATCATGGCGATAACAGGCAGCTTGGCGCCGCAGGGCATAAAGGTTGAAGTTATGATAGTGATGCGCCTTTGGGAAAGATTTTCCACCGTGCGGGAGGACATGACCGCAGGCACACCGCAGCCTGTGGCTATCAGCATGGGGATAAAGGACTTCCCCGAAAGACCGAATTTTCGGAAAAATCTGTCGGAGATAAAAGCCACCCTCGACATATAGCCCATGTCCTCCAGCAGTGCAAGCATCAGAAAAAGCAAGGCAAGCTGCGGCAAAAAGCCTATTACAGATCCAACGCCGCCGATAATTCCTTCGGTGACTATTTTTGACAGCCATTCCGCACAGTTTATGGCTTTTAGAAAGCTCTCCGCCCCAAGCAAAAGCTTTTCGGTAATAAGATCCTTGGCGCACCCGCTGAGATACGCTCCAAAGGGACCCGAGGAAAGGTAATACACCAAAGTCATGATCAGCGCAAAGCAAGGAAAGGCGGTGTACTTCCCTGTCAGAATTTTGTCGGCTTTTTCTGTGAGGGTTTCTTTTTGCAGGGGCTTTGAAAAACATTCCTTTGTAATATGTTCCACAAGGTCATAACGCCAGCCTATAATAATGCTGTCGGAGGTGTCGCCCTCCGATTTTTCCGTTTCGGTGATTATCTTCTCGATCATTTCGCTTATGTCTGAGGGGAGCTTCAGGCGTTTTTTAATGTTACTGTCTCTTTCAAAGAGCATGGAGGAATAAAAGTCGGCAAGCTGCCTGTCCTGAGAGGTTTTTAGAAAGGGGGATATTGTGAGTTTTATTTTTTCAAGGGTGGTTTTTAGTTTTTGGGGAGAATGTGTTTTCCTGAGAGGATATGTTTTTTGAGAAAAAAGCGAGGTATCGGCAGATAATGGCTTTCCCACTGCGTTGAGGGAATGTTCCACGGCTTCAAAAACCCCTATACCCTTTGAAGCAGCGGCGGTGCAAATCTCCATTCCCAGCATAGCTCCGAGCTTTTTTACATCTATCTTTATCCCCCGCTTCTCTGCTGTATCTATCATATTCAGCATCATAACAGATGGGATCCCTGTTTCCTTTATCCGTGAAGCAAGATACAGGCTCCGCTGTATGCTTGAAGCGTCGGCTACTATCAGAATAACATCGGGCTTTTCGTCAAGTATGTAATCGCGGGTGACTGTCTCCTCCATGGAATAGGGACTGAGAGAATATATCCCCGGAAGATCGGTCACTATCACGTTTTTGTTTCCCTTTAAAAAAGCCTCTTTCTTTTCTACGGTGACCCCTGCTCTGTTGCCCACATACTGGGCAGAGCCTGTGAGAAGATTGAAAACGGTGGTCTTTCCGCAGTTAGGGTTGCCTGTCAGGGCT
>JAAVIE010000005.1 GCA_014799325.1 Oscillospiraceae bacterium | reverse complement strand
TACCACTCTCACAACTGCTCTGATAGCACGAATTTCAAAAAGGACAAAATTTTCTCCGAAAATTTTGTCCGGTTCCGAAAATGAAGCTCTTGGCGCTTGCGCCATTGAGCTTCATTTTCGGAATTTTGAAATTCTTTTTAAATCAGTAAATTACCACCAACTTTCCTTAAAAGCGGGTATCTAATCGCACATCTTCCTGAAAAGCGGGCATCTATTCGCACATCTTCCCGAAAAACAAGCATCTATTCGCACATCTTCCCAAAAAGCGAGCATCTAATCGTACAACTTTCCTGAGAGAAACATAATCAGCACAACTTTTCTGAGAGAACCAAACAAACACAGCTTCCCTAAACGAACAATATAAGGAGAAAAACTTAAATGAACAAACCCACCCTCCCCCAAACCCAGATAGATAAAATGAACCTATTATACAGCGAGATAGACAGCATCTACCACACCGCCGCCCTCAGACTTAAGCTTACCGACAGCGCCTTAGCCGTCCTTTACGTTCTGAGGACGGAGGAAAATCAGTGCAGTATCAGCGATATCTGCAAGGTAACAGGCATAGGCAAGCAGACAATAAATTCCGCATTGAGAAAAATGGAGCGGGAGGGAATAATACTGCTCAAAGCCATGGACGGCAGAAAGAAAACCGTCACCCTCACCGAAAAAGGCGCCGCTTTGAGCATGACTACCGCCGACAGGCTTATAGACGCGGAAAACCAAGCCATAGCCGATTGGAGCAGCGATGAAATTTCCGAGTATCTCAGACTTATGCGGAAATTCCGCGACTGTCTTAAAAAAGAAATAGATAATATATAAGAGCGGATTTCTACTCGCACGACTGTCTTGATAGCACGAATTTCAAAAATCGACTGAGATTAGAGTTTTGCCCGGCTTTTCAAGCAAAACTCTAATCTCAGTCGGATAGACAAGAATTTAAATTTTCCCGGCTTTTCAAGAAAATTTAAATTCTTGTCGGTTTTGAAATTCTTTTTAAAAAGAAAGGACTGATACCATGCAGATCTCATTATCGGAGCATTTCACTTATTCTAAGCTGCTGAGGTTCACCCTCCCCTCAATAGCAATGATGATCTTTACATCAATATACGGAGTGGTGGACGGAATTTTCGTTTCCAATATGGTTGGCGAGGAGGCCTTCACCGCAGTAAACTTTATTATGCCTGTAGTTATGATATTGAGCACCACAGGCTTTATGTTCGGCACAGGCGGAAGCGCTCTTGTGGCAAAGCTTTTGGGAGAGAAAAAGGACGAAAAGGCGAACCAAGTCTTTTCCCTTATAGTATACACCGCGGCAGCTGTGGGAATGGTGCTGGCAGTCATCGGTATCATTTTCATGAAAAAGGTGGCTCTTGCCCTGGGTGCAGACGAAGCAATGGCAGAGCAGTGCGCCGTTTATGGCAGGATAGTGGTGGCAGCGCTGCCCTTTTTCGCCCTCCAAATGGCATTCCAGAGCCTTTTTATTACAGCGGAAAAGCCAAAGTTAGGCTTTGCGGTAACGGTGGCGGCAGGCGTAGGCAACATGATATTTGACGCGCTTTTCATGGGAGTATTCAAGTGGGGAGTAGCGGGCGCGGCGGTAGCAACGGCGCTGAGTCAGGCAATAGGCGGCATTATCCCCCTGATATACTTCTTCCGCCCCAACAGCAGTTTATTAAGATTGGGAAAGACCGTAATGGATATCAGATCCCTGTGGAAAACCTGCACCAACGGCTCCTCCGAATTAGTTTCCCAAGCGTCAATGTCAATAGTAAATATGCTGTACAACTCACAGCTTATGAAATACATAGGCAAAAACGGCGTATCGGCTTACGGCGTTATGATGTATGTAAACCTTGTTTTCCTTGCAATATTCATAGGCTTCAGCGTAGGCTCAGCCCCAATAGTAAGCTACCACTACGGCGCGGAAAACCACGAGGAGCTGAAAGGCTTGCGGCAAAAGAGCCTTGTGATAATAGGAATAGCTTCAGCCATAATGCTGATACTGTCGCAGGTTTTGGCAAGACCCCTGGCAAGCATTTTCGTAGGTTATAATGAAGAGCTTCTGAACCTCACCACAAGAGGTTTCAGGATCTTCGCAGTTTTATTCCTCTTTGCAGGCTTGAACATTTTCGGCTCCTCATTCTTTACCGCCCTCAACAACGGTCCTGTTTCTGCAGCCATTTCTTTTTTAAGAACGGTTGTTTTTCAGGTGGGAATGCTGTTTCTTCTGCCCCTTATCTTTGATGCGGACGGTATCTGGGCATCGGTCACAGCCGCCGAAATGCTGTCGGCAATAGTAACTGTAGGATTTTTGGTGGGTATGAGGAAAAAATATAAATATTAAGTGTAAGATAACTCCCCCATTCCTGTGTATATAAGTGAAAGCCAAGTCGACCGAACTTTTACGAGGTGAGCGGAATGCCAACAAAAGACGATGAGATAATCAGGCTGCTTTTCGGCAGAGACGAGGGCGGACTGAAAGCACTGTCAAAAGAATACACTGCCTACTGCTCAAAGATCGCCTTTAATATTCTGGGAGTAAGGGAAGATGCGGAGGAGTGCGTAAACGACGCCTTCCTCACCGCATGGAACACCATTCCCCCCAACAGCCCCGAAAAGCTGTCCGCTTATTTAGGCAAGCTGGTGAGAAACAACGCCATAAATAAGCTGGAAAGAAACAGAGCTTTGAAAAGGGGCAATGGCGCCTGTGAAGCAGTTATTGACGAATTGGAGGAGGTGATCCCCTCAAAGTCGTCAGTGGAAACGAGCTTTGAGGCAAAGGAGCTTATGGAGGAGATAGGCAGTTTCCTCCACAGTCTGCCCCAAAAGAAACGCAAGCTCTTTGTCCTGAGATACTTTTGCTGCGACAGCGTAAGAGATATTGCCGCAAAAGAGGGAATAAGCGAAAACTCCGTTTCCGTCACCTTAAATCGGATAAGAAAAAAGCTTAAGACACATTTGGAGAAAAGGGGGTACTGAAAAATGAAAAAAGAAGAGCTGTTTAAGGCTATGTCAGACTTAGACCAAGACCTTATCGCCGAAACAAGGGAAGAGGGTATTGAAGTAAGCCCTATCTATGTTAAGGAAGGTAAAAAAAGCTTTAACTATAAGCCCGTTATCGCCGCCTGCTGCGCGGTGCTTGTGGGAACGGCGGTTGCCGCAGGCTCGGCGCTGGGTCGAAATATTAATGTTCCCTCATGGTACACAAACGAAACAGTTAATGACCCCGTCAACAATGATGAAGGAACAATAATTCGCTCCTCAAGCTATCCCGAAAATGCAAAATATCAGTATAAGGGGGATTACAGCGAGTTTAAGGATTTCGGCGGAGTTGCGTGCATTGAATTTATAAAACATTATGACACCTACCGAGATCTTTTAAGCGACTGCGATCTGGTGGTAGTGGGAGAGTTTGTCGACGATCCTTGGCAGGATATAGATCCCGATGACTATACCGAAATTCAGCCCTTGGAGTTCCACTCCTATAACCGTTTTAAAATAGACAGCATATTGAGCGCAGAAGGACTGACCACAGCCGAACAAGGAACGGAAATAATTATAAGGCAGGCTTATGCCGTTAAAGGCGGAAGCATTTTATCCAACTCAAAGCTGACTCCCATGCTCAAAGGGGACAGGTGGGTGTATTTTCTTGAGTACAGCGAGAAAACCAATACCTATTATCCCTTAAACGACTATATGGGAAGATATCCCGATCCCTGTTACTATCAGGTTCTTAACCGTGACCCAGATACTAAGGACAGCGCAAACAGAATTTTGCCCGCTATGACCAACAAATACGGCTTGACGGACGAAAACGACTTTAACGAAAACATTTACCGCACACTGGCGGACATTCTCTATCATGAGTATATGCCGCCTGTACAGCTCCTGTACGATTCCGAAAACTTGGAAATGTACAATATCACAAGCTTTGAGCTGGCGGAATGTCCGCAGATAGAGTTCGATGTAACAGACGGCTCTCTGTATATCCACCAGCCTTGGCAGACGATAGACCCCAACGGATTTGCAATAACATATACCGACAGCTTGCATAAGATCTACACCGCCGATGTTACAGGCGACGGAAATAACGATGTGTGTATTCAAGTCCGTTCCTCAAAAAAGGAATTTGGCGAATATATCATGATCTGGGACTGCTTTAACAATAAGGTCTATCATGTAACGGGAGAAACGGGCAAGTCCGAATATTACCTCGGCGATACAGACGGAAAGCTTATAGCATATCGATCGGAGCTTACCTCGGACGAAAGCAGAGGAAATGTCATAAGCCATGAAATTCTTTCCGCTGATATGACTGACAGTTTTTTGGCTTTTGATTTCAGCGGACATAATGAACGCTGTATATATGACTTTGACTACTGCGCCCGTCAAGAGGGTAATTGTTCACTGAAAAGCGGCGGTCATTCGACCTATTGTACAGTGAACTCGGACTACTGCTCACAGCAGGAAGGCGAATGTCCGTATACCGGCGGTCATCATAATGAAGAAACTTCAAGCGGACATCACGGTCACAGCGAATACTGCTTGCAAGACGCTGACTACTGCGCACAGCAGTCAGGCGAGTGTCCCTATACAGGCAATCATCACAACGAAGACAATTCAAACGAACATCACGGTCACAATGAATATTGTCTGCAAGATGCCGACTACTGCGCACAGCAGGAGGGCGAGTGTCCCTACACAGGCAATCATCACAACGAAGATAATTCAAACGAACATCACGGTCACAGTGAATACTGTCTGCAAGATGCCGACTATTGCGCACAGCAGGAGGGAGAATGCCCTTACAGACCCGCCGATCTTGAAGATATGCCCACCGTACTTCACGGACACTGCGAAAACTGTTGTCTGAAAGACGACGAATACTGCTCGCTGCAGGAGGGCGAATGTCCTTACAGACATGTCGATCACCACGATGCAGATGATCCCACCATGCTTCACGGACACTGTGAATATTGCCTGCAGGACGCTGACTATTGCGCGGAGTAGGAGGGTGAATGTCCTTACAGACAGAGCGGTCACCATGATGAGGATCACTCTTCGGGACATGGCGGACATCATTGATAAAATGGGTAAAAGATCTCTTGTTTCAATAATATAAATTCAAATAACAAAAGGGCTGTGTTTTTGCTTGAAAACACAGCCCATGTTTTTATTAAATCGCCTTATCAGAACGCTTTCTTGTAAATTTCAAGAATTTCTTCGGCAGAGGTAGGACGGGGATTTCCGCCTGTGCATACGTCATTGAACGCCGCAACGGAAAGCGCCTGCAAGTCCTCTTCCTTAACGCCTATCTCGGACAGCTTCTGAGGGATTCCGATAGAAACAGACAGCTCTCTTATTGCGTCAATGGCTGCCTTAACAGCTTCATCATCGGTCATCTTCTTGGTGTGCTTAACGCCCATAGCCTTGGCAATAGCTCTGAACTTGGGCTTAGCAGCGCTCTCTGCATTGTACTCCAGAACATAAGGCAGCAGCAAAGCGTTTGCAACACCGTGAGGAGTATCGTAAAATGCGCCCAAAGGGTGAGCCATAGAGTGAACTATACCCAAGCCAACGTTGGAGAAGCCCATGCCTGCAACATACTGCGCCAAAGCCATAGTTTCCCTTGCCTTGGGGTCGCCCTGTACGCTGTTGTAAAGGCTTTGGTGGATAAGCTCAATAGCCTTTATCTCCACCATATCGGACATTTCCCACGCGCCCAGAGTGATATAGCCCTCGATAGCATGGGTAAGAGCGTCCATGCCCGTTGATGCGCAAAGTCCTTTGGGCATTCCCATCATAAGATCGCTGTCAACGATAGCAACAACGGGAATATCGTGGGGATCTACGCAAACCATTTTCTTCTTGTTCTCTTCGTCTGTGATAACGTAGTTGATAGTAACTTCAGCCGCAGTGCCGGAGGTAGTGGGCAGAGCAATAAGGGGAACGCTCTTGTTCTTGGTAGGAGCAACGCCTTCCAAAGAGACTACATCGCCGTATTCGGGGTTGGCAACGATTATGCCGATGCCCTTTGCTGTATCCATAACGGAGCCGCCGCCAACGGCAACCAGCGCGTCTGCGCCGCAGTCCTTAAAGGTCTTTACGCCGTCCTGAACGTTCTTAACGGTGGGGTTAGCCTTGATGTCGCAGTAGGTTTCGTAAGCTATTCCCGCCTTTTCCATAACCTCTGTTACCTTTTTGGCAACGCCGCATTCCAGCAGTACCTTGTCGGTAACGAAAAGGATCTTCTTAAAGCCTCTCGCCTTGATCTCGTCGGCAAGGCTCTCGCGGGCGCCTGCGCCGAAGTATGAGGTTTCGTTTAAAATAAATCTGTTTGCCATTGGGGTTTTCCTCCTTGTGTTTTTGTTTTATGGTAATAATAACCTTTTTCTGATTTTTGCAGAGGGGATTTGGATGATGCAGCAGGATCAGTTTGCCAATATTAACTTGATTTGCTCCTCTGACATACCTGACTTTCGCATTTTTTCCAGCATTTCCTGTATGCCTTCTACTTTGCCGATCTGTATGCCTTCTTCTCTTGATATCTTTTTTTCAGTATATATTTTCTCCTGTATAGACATAAACTCACCTCCAAATTTGGGGCTGTTCTTTATAGGCTCCAGCATCTTATCAAGTTCTTTCACAAATCATCAAATCTACAATCATTTTTTGAGGTGAACTAACAAAATCAATTTGCCAGTATTAACTTAATTTGCTCCTCTGACATACCTGACTTTCGCATTTTTTCCAGCATTTCCTGTATGCCTTCTTCTTTGCCCCTTTTTTCGCCGATCTGTATGCCTTCTTCTTTGCCCCTTTTTTCGCCGATCTGTATGCCTTCTTCTCTTGATATCTTTTTTTCAGTATATATTTTCTCCTGTATAGACATAAACTCACCTCCAAATTTAGAACTGTTCTTTATAGGCTCCAACATTTTATCAAGCCTTTTAACAAAATCGCTTGAAGCATTTTCTGCGGTTTCTTTTGTAGAATTGTGAAAGTATTTCAAAAGCTCTATCAGTTCATCGCTTACGCCTTTTGAATTATTGCCTTTTGTATTTAATACTACCTTTATACTCTCGTCACCCAGCTTTACGGAATTGTTTTCCAGACAGACATTTTCAAAGGTGTAACGGTACAGACCCTGACTGAATAGATCAAAATCCGTTACGAATATTATTACGGTTTTCGGCAAAACATTGTAGTCAAATTCTCCGCTTGGCATTTGCTCACGGTCGATAAGGGACTGATAAAATCTCATTCTCTTTGGGATATTTTTTGTGTTAACAGTCTGCACTTCAATATCGTATAAAGTGTTTGACGTTTCCTCCTGAACAAAAGCGTCCAACCGTACACCATGATAGTCGGGGTCGTTTGATATATCGTGCTGTTTTTGCTTCAGGCTTATTTTGCTTATCTTTACACCAAGCATTCTCTCAATAAGCCCTTTGAGAATTTCCTCGCTGCCTGCCTCTTGAATAAATAAGCCAAAAAGGTAATCGTCTATCAATGACAGATCGGAAAGCTTGCGTTTGTATCTTGATTCGCTCGACATAAGCGTTTTCTCCTTTTTGGCACACTTTTATAATTAAAGTATACCATAAGCAAAGAAAAAAATCAACATCTGACCGCAGAATTTTAGCTTGACAATTACCGCCATACATATTATAATAATTATTATATATAAGTATGTGAAACAATACCAATAAAAATAAAAGAGGTACAAAATGGAAAAGAAATACGACTTCACCGCCATAGAAAAAAAGTGGCAGAAATACTGGGACGAGCATAACACATTTCATGCTGAAAACGGCAGCGATAAGCCCAAGTATTACGCCCTTGTGGAATTCCCCTACCCCTCCGGACAGGGTCTCCACATCGGACACCCCCGCCCCTACACCGCCATGGATATTGTGGCAAGAAAACGCCGTCTTGAGGGCTACAACGTGCTGTTCCCTATGGGCTGGGACGCTTTTGGTCTGCCCACCGAGAACTTTGCCATAAAGAATAAAATACACCCTGCCATTGTTACCGAAAATAACATAAAGCATTTCAGAGATCAGATAAAGAGCCTGGGCTTGTCCTTTGACTGGAACAGAGAGGTCAACACCACCGACCCCGAATATTTCAAATGGACACAGTGGATCTTTTTGCAGCTTTTCAAAAAAGGTCTTGCATATAAAAAGGAAATGTCGGTCAACTGGTGTACCTCCTGCAAGGTAGTATTGGCAAACGAAGAAGTTGTCAACGGCTGCTGCGAGCGCTGCGGCGGTGAGGTGGTCCACCGTGTAAAATCGCAGTGGATGCTGAAGATCACCGAGTACGCGCAAAGACTGCTGGACGATTTAGCGCTGGTGGATTACCCCGAAAGAGTAAAGACCTCGCAGATAAACTGGATAGGACGTTCAACAGGCGCAGAGGTGAATTTTGAGACCTCGGCGGGAGATACTCTCGTTGTATACACCACACGTCCCGACACACTGTTCGGCGCTACCTATATGGTAATTGCTCCCGAACACCCTTACATTGAAAAGTGGACAGACAAACTCTCCAATATGGACGAGATCCGCGCTTATCAGGAAAAGGCGGCGAAAAAGTCCGACTTTGACCGCACCGAAATGAATAAGGAAAAAAGCGGCGTAAGACTGCAGGGCGTTACTGCCATAAATCCCGTAAACGGCAGAGAGATACCCATTTTCATATCCGACTATGTTCTTATGGGCTACGGCACAGGCGCAATTATGGCTGTACCTGCTCACGATACCCGCGACTGGGATTTCGCCAACGCTTTCGGTCTGCCTATTATCGAGGTAGTAAAGGGCGGAGACGTTACAAAGGAAGCCTTTACCGACTGCGCCACAGGCGTAATGGTAAACAGCGGATTTTTGGACGGACTTTCTGTTGAGGACGCAAAGGTAAAAATAAAAGAATGGCTCACCGAGCAGGGCAAGGGTCACGAAAAGGTGAACTTCAAGCTCCGCGACTGGGTGTTCAGCCGTCAGAGATACTGGGGCGAACCTATCCCATTGGTATATTGTGAGAAATGCGGCTGGGTGCCTGTTCCCGAGGAGGAGCTGCCTTTGACTTTGCCCGAGGTGGAAAGCTACCTGCCCACCGATACGGGAGAAAGCCCCCTGTCAACCCTTGACAGCTTTATAAACACCACCTGTCCTCACTGCGGAGGAAAGGCAAGGCGTGAGACTGATACAATGCCTCAATGGGCGGGTTCAAGCTGGTACTTCCTGAGATACTGCGATCCCGACTTCAAGGCGGGGGTTGCCTCCAAGGAAGCCTTAGATTATTGGATGCCTGTTGACTGGTACAACGGCGGTATGGAGCATACCACGCTTCACCTTTTGTACAGCCGTTTCTGGCATAAATTCTTGTACGATATCGGCGTTGTTTCAACTCCCGAACCTTATATGAAGCGTACAAGCCACGGTATGATATTGGGCAAGGATCTTGAGAATCTCGGACAGTTCACCAAAATGTCAAAATCTAAGGGCAATGTTGTCAACCCCGACGATGTTGTGGCTGAATTCGGCGCAGATACAGTCCGTCTTTACGAAATGTTTATCGGCGACTTTGAAAAAGCCGCTCCTTGGCAGGAGGAAGGCATAAAGGGCTGTAAGAGATTCCTTGACAGAACCTGGGCTTTGCAGAATATGGTGGTTGAGGGCGACGGTTACCGCAAGGAGCTGGAAAGCGAGATGCACCGTGCTGTGAAGAAGGTAGGCGAGGATATAGAGGGACTTAAGTTCAACACCGCCATTGCCACACTGATGACTTTGCTGAACAAGTTCTATTCTTTAGGCTCTGTCACCAAGGGCGAACTGAAAACTTTCCTGATACTGCTCAATCCCTTTGCTCCCCACATTACTGAGGAAATGTATTCGGAAATTATCGGCGGTATTGCAAGCGAACAGCCCTGGTGTAAGTATGACGAGGCTCTTTGTGTTGAGGACACCGTGGAGGTGGCTGTCCAGATAAACGGCAAGGTAAAGGTGAGAATGTCCGTTGCTGCCGACCTTGACAAGGACGCTTTGGTAAAGGCTGCTTTGGATAATGATGATGTTAAGAAGTTTACCGAGGGTAAGCAGATAGTTAAGGCTATTGGGGTTCCGGGTAAGCTGGTCAATATTGTGGTCAAGTAAATTTAATAAAGCCCTTACGGAGCTGAGTGCTGTAAGGGCTTTTGTTTTTTGTGAAAACAGACTGTTGACATTGGCAGGGGAATTGTGTATAATATAATAAAAGAGGGCGATAGGCTGTCGCTCCCGATTAGGTTGAAAAAATGCCTATATAGGCAAAATTAACCGTCCTCAGTTGCAGAGAAGGGCGGTTAATTTTCTGTTACTCTTATTTCTTTTTGCTGTTATGAGCAAGAAGAACAAAAGCGGCTACTTCAAGAAGAAGCATAAGAAGCTGAAATAATTCAGTCCAAGTCACCATTATTCCTCCACCCCCTTTATGTACAGCACATCTCATAACACCGACGACATAAGCAGACGCGCTGACGGGAGCCGAATTTGACCACCTATCGCACCTAAGACCCTCTTAGTAAGGAAACTCACTAAGAGTTCCTCGCTTCCTATTATATATGAAAATGGTTGGGTTGTCAAATTCGTGGAGGAAACTGAAAGAATTCAGCAAATTGTTTTGTGCTTGCTTGAACAGCCAAAAATTAACCGTCCTTGATTTTGACTGCAAGGACGGTCGTTTTTTATGTATTTGGAAACCACTCCTTATGCCCCTTAGTAACCGCCTCAAACCCCTTAGCCGACAACAGCGGTTTTTCAAGCTCCTTTGCGGTCTCCTCGCTAATAGCAAAGCTCTCGCAAAACTCCCTCCCCGCCTTAGTCACCGTCTCCAGATAACCCTTTCTCTGCCGCTCCGCAGTCCCCGAAAAGAAAAGCTCCCCCTGCGGACAGAAAATCTTCGTATACTTCCCCTCTCCGCAGATCAGATCAAGCTGTTTCACCAAAGCAGGGTACATACTTTCGGCGGAAGCATAACCGCAGGAGGAAATTATTACCAGCTTCTTTTTCTCCATGTTCTCATCTCTCAGACGGTGAAAAAGGGTGTTTCCGCTTGGGTCAAAGGTTCCGCCGTAAGGCAGCATAAAAGGCAGACAGCGGTCGGTCATGGCTTTGAGCTTTGAGGGCATTCCGAAAAAATAGAGGGGAAAGCTCTCCACAATAACGTCAGCCAGGGAAATTTTCAGCCTCAGCATATCCATATCATCTCTGATAACGCACTGCCCTGCCGTTTTCCCCCAACAGGAAAAACAGCCTGTGCAGGGCTTGATGTCAAGGGAGCTGAGAACTGCTTCCTCTTTTTCCCAATAGTCGGGAAAGCCTTCTGCAAAGGCTCTTGATATGTTCAGGGTGTTGCTTTTTTCACCCCTGGGGCTGGCGTTGATAAGTAAAAGTTTCATTGGTTTCTCCAATAAGGGTATTAAAATAGTATTTGAAATTTCCCAAAAAATATGTTATTATATGGTATTATGAAAAGTGAAAGGCGGAAGTAAAATGAAATGGGGTCTTGTGCTGGAGGGCGGAGCAAGCCGCACCTACTTCACCTGCGGAGTTCTGGACGGCTTCCTGGAGGAAGCTCTCTACGCAGATTACACTATCGGAGTATCTGCGGGCATCTCCTTTGGGGTGAGCTATGTTTCCAAGCAGTATAAACGAAATTACAAAATTATGACAAAATATCAGAACGATAAAAGATATATGGGCGTCCGTCATCTGCTGAACGGTAAAAACAAAAGCTACTATAACCTTGACTTTGTTTTTGACGAGATACCCAACAAGCTCTTACCTTTTGACCATGATTGTTTTGATAACAGAAAAACGGAGTGCAAGGCAGTTTTGACAAGGCTTGACAACGGACTTCCCGAATATCCCGAAATGCCGAGAGGGGATAAGCGGTTTATGCTGCTGAGAGCCACCTGCGCCTTACCTCTGCTGTTTAAGCCCATTGAAATAAATGGGGTAAAGTACATGGACGGCGGAGTTAGTGACTCGGTACCCTTTAAGAAAGCCTTTGAGGATGGCTGCGATAAAATAATCGTTATATTAACGCACCCGAAGGGCTATGTAAAGGGCTACGAATCCGCAACGCCCCTTGTTAAGGCGGCTTACCGCAAATATCCCGAGTTTGTTCAAAGTTTTGTGAGCCGTCCCGAAAGATACAACCAAGCATTGAAGGAATTGGAGCAGCTCAGCAGCGAGGGAAAAGCCCTTATCCTTACCCCAAAGGATACCTTTGGAGTGGGAAGAACGGATAGCAACCCCGAAAAGCTGGAAAAGCTATACAATGAGGGCTGCCGCTGTTTCAGGGAAAATGAAGCGGCAATCAAAGCCTTTATAAACTATTGAAAAAGCAAATTTTTGAAAAGGGGCTGTAAAAAAACAGCTCCTTTTTTATACTCTCAAGAAATTTGGTGCTGATTATGGTTCTTTCAGGAAAGTTGTGCTGATTTTTACGGCTCTTTCAGGGAACTTGTGCTGATTTGAGTCCGCTTTTAAGGAAAGTTGTGCTAATTTGGTTCTCTCAGGAAAGTTGGCGGTAATTTACTGATTTAAAAAGAATTTCAAAACCGACAAGATTTAAATTTGCTTGAAAAAATGGGCAAATTTAAATCTTGTCTATCCGACTGCGTTTAGAGTTTTTGCCTGAAAAGCTGGGCAAAAACTCTAAACGCAGTCGATTTTTGAAATTCGTGCTATCAAGACAGTTGTGAGAGTGGTGACCCGCATTTTTTAACTTATGCTATCAAGACAGCTGTGAGAGTGGAAACCCGCTTTTAAAGAAACAGGTGATATAATTTCACCGCTTTTATGAATGTTGTGCTGATTTTACAGCTCTGTCAGAAAACTTCAACAAAAAGGGGCATTTTTTACAGCCCCTTTACTTTTCGCCAAGAATACGCCTTGCCGCCCCGCAAAGATAGAGAGAACCGCACAAGATCCTATACTCGGCGTTCTCCCCCTCTGCCTTTTGTAAGCCTTCTTCAATACTTTCCGCTGTCAGGGCTTTTTTACCCAAGCTTTGGGCAAATTCTGATATTTTCTCTTTTTTCACAGCATTTTCCGCAAAGAAATCCACTGCGATAACACAGTCAAAAAGCGGCGCCAACTTTTCAAGAGAGCCTTGCCAGTCTTTGGTGGTGAGCATTCCCGTCAAAAGGACTTTTGTGCCTTTGACGGCTTTCAGCAGCTCCGCCAAAGCCCCTGCCCCCGAGGGATTGTGCGCACCGTCTATTATCCAGCCCCCCAGCGTCTCCGTTCTTGCAGGAACGGCGGCAGTGAGAAGGGCTTTTTTTATATGTTCGGGAGCGACGTTCAGCAGGCGGAGGACTTCAATAGCCGCCGCGGCATTTACCGCCTGATGCTTTCCGCACATTTTTGTTTGGAACCGCTCACCCTTGTATTCAAAAACGGTGCCCGAAAGATCCGATGAGATCAGCTTTATATCGCTGCTGTCAGGCATAACAAAGGGAGCGTTTAACTCTCTCGCCTTGTTTTCAAGAACCCCCGCAACTTCGTCATACTGACAGGGGGAAACCACCACAGGGCAGCCCTCCTTGATTATCCCTGCCTTGTGTCGGGCGATCTCCTGATGTGTGCCCCCTAACATTGCAGTGTGATCCAGGTCAACAGTGGTTATCACAGATATTTTGGGGGAAATTATGTTGGTGCTGTCCAAAAGCCCCCCTATGCCCGTTTCCAGTACCGTAATATCACACTTTTTGTCCTTATAGCACAGAAAAGCGGCGGCGTTGAGTATTTCAAACTGAGAGTAATGGGAACAGCCTGTCCTGTCCGCCCCCTCTTTTGCTATACTTATATAAAGTGCGAAATCCTCTCTTGATATGGGCGCATTGTTTATCTGTATCCTTTCCTCAGTAACATTTATATAGGGAGATGTGAATTTGCCCACATTACAGCCCGAAAGCTGCAGCGCCAGGGAAACATATTCACACACGCTGCCCTTGCCGTTGGTGCCTGCAACGTGAACAAAGGAAAGGTCTTTCTGGGGATCGCCTAAAACCCTCATCAGCTCGGAAAAGCGAGACAGGTCGGTGACAGGGGTCCCCGACTTGCTGAAGCCGTTCAGATATTCTATTGCTTGGGAATAGTTCATATTATATTGACTTTCTTTTTATTTTTGTCTTACTTCATAAGAGCGATAAAGCTTTTGGCTTTGTTGACGGTGATCTTGTCGTTTTCGTAGGTGAGCAGTGAGGACGCCTGCCCGATCTCCTGCCACCTCAGCTCGGAGATCTCGTCCTTTTGTGGAATCAGGTCGTGGCTGGTGGGAATGGCTACGAAATAGACCACAGTCTTTTTTGTATTGCGTTTTGGGGAATAGCTCACCGTTTCGCGGAAGCCTGTGTCAAGCAGAACGTCAAGTCCCGTTTCCTCCTTGATCTCGCGGCGGGCGGTCTCCTCCTCGGTCTCTCCCTCCTCCATGTGACCCTTGGGAAAAGACCAGTGCCCCGATTTAAGATTTCTTGCTAAAAGTATTTCTGTGTTCCCGTGGTACTTGCGGTATACTATCGCGCCGCAGGATTTCTCATAATTCATCGTTTCACCCTTTCTTTATAGTATAGGGCAAAGAGCAAATAAAACTCTAAGCGTAATTGTATATAGTATACCATAAAAATTTTGAATTGTCACTATGGTTGCAGAAATTGGTTAAAGAAAGTTTTGCTGATTTAGGGTTCTTTCAGGAAAGTTGGCGGTAATTAACTGATTGGAAAAGAATTTCAGAACCGAGGCTGTAAAAAAAGACAGCCCCTATTTTATATCAAGTTTCTTGGAAGAACCGTAAAAATCAGCACAACACTCCTAAAAGCGGTGAAAATTTATCACTTGTTTCCTTAAAAGCGGGTCACCACTCTCCCAACTGCCCTGATAGCACAAGTTAAAAAATGCGGGTCACCACTCTCACAACTGCTCTGATAGCACGAATTTCAAAAAGGACAAAATTTTCAACGAAAATTTTGTCCGGTTCCCGAAATACAGCTCTTGGCGCTTGCGCCATTGAG
>JAAVIE010000004.1 GCA_014799325.1 Oscillospiraceae bacterium | reverse complement strand
AGTGTTGTGCTGATTTTTACTGCTCTCCCAAGAAACATGACATAAAAATAGGGGCTGTTCTTTTTTACAGCCCCTAAATTTTCGTTCAATACTGCGATTGCGTTCTGTATCACTCAGTAAGCTTACAGCCTTTCAACACCAAGCGTAACCTTCTCCCCATTGATATCCCACTCGGCGGTATACCCCTTAACACAGTCAAGCACAAACTCCTCGGTAAGAGTATTCTCGGAGATCTCCTCCTTACCCCTGCCGATTATATCCTTGATCTTCTGATTATCGGAGCAGTAAACCCTGATCTTATCCATGACCTCAAAGCCTGCGTCCTTGCGCATGGTCTGGATCTTGCTGATTATCTCGCGGACAAAACCTTCTTCAATAAGCTCGGGGGTGAGCTGTGTATTCAGTACCACAGTGCAGTCCCTGTCAGCCTCAACTGCATAGCCTTCCTTTTGTGAAACGCTGATAAGCAGTTCTTCTTCGGTGAGCTTTATATCGCCTGTTGAAAGGGTAAGGGTCATCACTCCCGTGTCCTTAAGCTCCTTCATTGCCTTAGCGCCGTCCACCTCGGCAAGGGCAGTTCTCACTTCATTGAGCTGCTTTCCGTACTTTGCGCCCAGCAGCTTCAACTGCGGCTTAAAGCTGTAAACGGTGTATTCCGAAACGTCATCTTTAAATTCAAGCTTCTTGACGTTAAGCTCGGAGGTAACTATTTCTTTGAAAGTATCGTCCAGCTTGCTTTCCGACTGTACCAGCACTTCGGAAAGGGGCTGGCGGCTCTTGATAGCGGCAGCGTTTCTTGCGGCAAGACCCAAAGTCTTGATCTGCAAAACAGTTTCCATATTGGCTTCAAGCTCGGGATCAATGAGCTGTTCGTTGGCGGTGGGGAAGCTGCACAAATGAACGCTTTCGGGAGCTGTCTTGTCGTTGGTGCAAACCAGATTGCGGTAAATATCCTCCGCGATAAAGGGAGTCATAGGCGCGGTAAGTCCTGCAACAGTTGTAAGAGCAACGTATAAGGTCATATATGCGTTGATCTTGTCCTGTGTAAGCTCTTTCTGCCAGAAACGCTCGCGGTTTCTTCTGACGTACCAGTTGGACATCTCGTCCACAAAATCCTGCAAAGCCTTTGCCGCTTCGGGGATCCTGTACTGCGCTAAATTCTCATCAACTGTCTTGATAAGAGTATTGAGCCTTGACATAAGCCACTTATCCATAACGGACAGCTTTTCGGGCTCCAAGTCGTATTTTTCGGGGTTGAAATTGTCGATATTGGCATACAGTACAAAGAACGCGTAGGTGTTCCACAAGGTTGATAGATACTTTCTCTGACCCTCTGTCACCGCTTTACCCGAGAATCTGTTAGGCAGCCAGGGGGCGCTGTTGGTGTAGAAGTACCAGCGTACCGCGTCGGAACCGTAAGCTTCCAATGCTTCAAAGGGATCCACAGTGTTGCCCAGGTGTTTTGACATCTTGCGTCCTTGCTCGTCCTGTACTAAGCCTAAAACAAGTACATTCTTGTAGGGGGCTTTGTCAAAAACAAGTGTGGAAATTGCCAGCAGCGAATAGAACCAGCCTCTGGTCTGATCCACCGCTTCCGAAATGAAATCGGCGGGGAACTGTGATTCAAACAGCTCTTTATTCTCAAAAGGATAGTGGTGTTGAGCAAAGGGCATTGAGCCGCTGTCGAACCAGCAGTCTATAACCTCGGGAACACGCTTCATATCCTTACCGCATTCGGGGCAGGTGATCGTTACCGCGTCGATGTAGGGCTTGTGCAGTTCTATATCATCGGGGCAGTTTTTGCTCATGGACTTTAATTCCTCGATACTGCCTATGGAGTGGCGGTGTCCGCACTCACATTCCCAGATATTGAGGGGAGTTCCCCAATAGCGGTTACGGCTGAGTGCCCAGTCCTGAGCGTTGGCGATCCAGTCGCCGAAACGGTTTTTGCCTACGCTTTCGGGGATCCAGTTTACGGTTTCATTGTTGGCGATCATCTTGTCTCTTACATCGGACATTTTGATAAACCAGCTGTTTCTTGCATAATAGATAAGGGGAGTGTCGCAGCGCCAGCAGAAGGGGTAGCTGTGTTCAAAGGCAGGAGCGCTGAACAGCAGACCTCTTTCCTTAAGATCTTTGAGAACTTCCTTGTCTGCGTCCTTGCAGAAGGTGCCTGCCCAAGGGGTCTCGGCTGTCATCTCGCCCTTTGAGTCTACCAGCTGAACCAAAGGCAAGCCGTAGTTTCTGCCGACGTTGGCGTCATCTTCACCGAATGCGGGCGCAATGTGAACTATACCTGTACCGTCTGTAAGTGTAACGTAGGTGTCGCAGGTAACATACCAGCATTTTTCCTTGGGAGAAACGAAATTGAACAGCGGTTCATATTCCTTGTACTCCAATTCCTTGCCCTGATAGCGTTCAAGTACTTCCCAGCCCTCGGGAAGAACAGCGGATACAAGAGCTTCCGCCATGTAGTAGGTGTATTTCTCGCTCTTTACCTTGACGTATGTCTCATTGGGGTTTACGCAGAGAGCAACGTTTGAGGGCAGTGTCCAGGGTGTTGTTGTCCATGCCAGGAAATATGCGTCCTCGCCCTTTGCCTTGAAACGTGCGATAGCCGATTTTTCCTTTACGTCCTTATATCCCTGAGCCACCTCGTGAGAGGAAAGGGGAGTTCCGCAGCGGGGGCAGTAGGGAACTATCTTAAAGCCCTTATACAGCAGACCCTTTTCCCAGATCTGTTTCAAAGCCCACCACTCGGATTCGATAAAGTTGTTGTCGTAGGTAACGTAGGGGTTATCCATATCAGCCCAGAAGCCAACGGTTTTGGAGAAATCCTCCCACATTCCCTTGTACTTCCATACGCTTTCCTTACACTGTGCGATAAAGGGTTCAAGACCGTATTCCTCGATCTGCTCCTTGCCGTCCAAGCCCAGCTTTTTCTCCACTTCAAGCTCAACGGGGAGACCGTGGGTGTCCCAGCCTGCCTTGCGGGGAACAAAAGCGCCTTTCATAGCGTGATAGCGGGGGATCATATCCTTAAAGGCTCTTGTTTCAACGTGTCCGATGTGGGGCTTGCCGTTGGCTGTGGGAGGACCGTCGTAGAATACATAGGATTTGTCCTCCTTGTGTACCTCCATGGATTTCTCGAAAATTTTGTTGTCGTTCCAGAATTTTTCGATCTTCTTTTCTCTCTCTACGGGGGAAAGAGAGGGGTTTACTTTTTCAAACATTTTTTATCATTCCTTTCTTTGTTATAGTGCTTATTTACTTATTCTGTCAAGGCTGATTATCAGATCGGATTCCTTATCAGTCCAGTCCTTATTGTGATCCTTGTAATGCCAGTGAATGTCCTCGTCAAAATGTTCCCTCACCTCATTGAGGTACGCAATAATGTTGTCGAGGTCTTTTCTGTTGCAGCAAATAGACGCCTGACTGAGCTTTATCAGGTTGTGGAATTTGCTGTCGTTTTTGTCGAAGCCGAATATTTCCATTGGTTTTCCTCCTTTTTGATTCACTCTAAAATTAACTGAATTTGGCACCGAGCAAGCTCCTCCATTTTGCTTATTTTTGCTTCCGAAAGAGTATTGCAAAGTTCGTTAGTGTCAAATCTTAAATTTTTCATTTCTTTAAGAATATTTTCTATCCTTTTATTCTTTAAGACCCGCGCCACCTGTATAAAATCTCCTCCCAAGGCGTGTCCGAAATCTCTTTTCCGAATATGCTCATACACGTTATCTATGTCGTAAAATGCTTCCAAAGACAGATTAAAGTCAAAGATCGGAGCAAGATCAACTATTTCAAAACTTTCATTGTCTATCAGAAATCCAAAGTTGCCTACATGACGATCGGGATTAACTATTACAGAATCCAATACGATCATTTCAACGAATCTTTCATACCATTGAGAGTATGGAGGAGTTTGAAAAAAGTCGATTATTTTTGAAATTTCTTTTTCGTCACAAAAACGGTAAAAGGGAACAAACCCGTACCTTTCATTTGTGAAGCTTTTGCATTTGGTTGAAATATGCCCTTTAAAATCTATCAGGTCATAAGATACCGACTTGGCGCAAAGCTTACCCGCGATTTGTGATGAGAAAAATTCCGTATAAGGTTCGATCCCGATATCCTCACTGCCCTTTTTTATCAAAAATATCTCATCATCAAATTTCTTCCAGCATTTTCCAAAGGAGCCCTCTGATGTTATTTCGGGAGAAGTGCCTGAAAATCCGATCTCGCCTATTCCCTCCTCAAAAGCGGTTTGTTCCGCTATATCATTGAAATTATTGTCATAAAGATTTACAGTGTTCCAGCAGTCGTTTGAATCAGACCTTTTTACCCATAACGTGTCGTTAAGCCCAAGGCATTTTGTCATTGTTATGAATCCGGAATAGGTGTTCATTCCCCACTCATTCAGATAGTTCTTCAGATGCTTTTTATGTTTGGCATAATTTCTGCCCTCAAGCCATTTTTCCATATCGCTGAACCAACCGAACACATTACCGGCTGTTTTTTCTTCGGTAATGATCTCGGTGCCGAATTTGCTTGTTTCTATGCAGAATTCGACTAAAGGAACATCTTTATTCATAAGATAATACTTCATAATGTTACCTCAATGATCGGTGGTTTATTGCGTCATATATTGCCCTCATATCTCGGGCGGAATTTATAGTGCAGTATGGCTTCCACAAGCTCTGTCGCCGCCTTGCCCTGTTCTGCCTTGATAAATATATTTATTCTGCGGAAATTATTCAGTATCCATTCCTTCACGTTTTCTTCGGTTACTCCCATTTTGCGGAATTCGTCATCGTTACAGACAGATCTTGCCAATGTGCTTGGTGCGCTGAAACCGTAGTGCTGACTTGTAAATCTTGCATTGCTGTTAACATTGGCTTTTCCTATTTTTAAACATTGGTATTTGTTTTCTGTTTTACAGGCAAAGATGTAAACCGCCGCATAGCCTTTGGGCAAAGGTTTTTGTTGGTGGGGGCAGCCTTCGTCCTTAATATAGTAGTAGTCTTTGGTGAGGGCGTGTTCCAGCGTTTGGGTCACTTCCTCAATGTATTCCATTGTGGTTTTTATTTCATCTAAAAGCATTTTTATCTCACAGTTATATATTCTTTAAAATTTTACACCACCGGTGACAAAATTCAAATGACAGATTTTTTTAAAAATTGTCATCACCGGTGACACAATTTAAAAACAAGCCAAAATTTTCAAACTCACCTCAACATCATACCCATAACGATCTCATCATCTTCACAGTCCCCCGTCAAAGAAAAGCCCAGCTTCTCATACAGCTTCCTTGCGGCATCGTTGCCCTCGATATAGCACAACTCCACCCTGTTATATTTCCCGTCCTCTTTCATCATATCAAGAATAACTTCCATAGCCTCAAAGCCATAGCCCTTTCCCTGATACCGTTCGTCAATGAAAAACTGACTAAGGTCAAAAACCCCAAGCTCCTCACAGTCATAATACAAAGCCATTCCCACAGGGGTATCGTCATTGCAGATAATAAAGGCATTGCTTCTGCTTTCCCTGTAAGCATAGGCTCTTGCCAGAAGCACTGCACTGTCGGCTACAAAGCTTTTTTGAGCCTCCGACACTCTGAGTCCCGACCTCCAATTATCGGGAGTTATCTTTTCCAATCTGATCATTATTTATCTCCGTTTTCCCGGCTTTGCACTATTGGCAGAGCATATCTTATCCTTTATACGCAGACTTGCTTCAACATGCATTATCCAATGCCGTGAAAGAGGCATTTGTATCAGTCCTCTGATATCCTTTCCACACCAGTAATCTATCAGCCAATTTGCTTTTTCGTAATCGCTTACGGATTTTGTTGATATTAACCGTTCTCTGTCCGAATCCGATATTTTTCTTTTCAGATCCGCAAAGGAGAGATTCTTCAATATGTTTTCCGTACTGACCTTGACTGCCTCCGCATACTTATATAATTCATCCAAATCCAATACCCTTGAAAAATCGGCGATTTGCTGTTTTTCAAGCTCGTTTCCCGTTGTGATCATAGGAGAGCCTATCCGCTTTTGATAATTCTCCGAAAAGAAAATCTGATCATCTGCGCTGATAAGGGTATGTGTTACAATATCCTCAATGCGGAATATATGCCATATAGAATAGGCTATGGTTTTATTGTGATAGCCCTCTGCATTCATGAATGGGATCGCATTGAAATCCTCTCTGTCCAACTCCTTTTTAAAACCGTGTAATTCCTCAAATAAACCCTTTCTCAGCTGCGAAAGAGTTTCTATGCCGATGCAAAAGGTTGACTCTTTTTTTATTTCCGTCTGCATTTTTTTGTTAAGCTCTGACCATTCTTTGTTCACTTGTTAAATCCTCCCAAAACTCCGACAAAAAAATCCCTGTCCCGAATAACAGGACAAGGATCTATACTTGCAACCACCCATTAAACCGTTCAGAACCTATCCCAAAAGGATATATTCCCTAAACAGCTTCCCTTAACGCGGAAAATACGGCGGGGCTTAATTGACCTGATAAAAGGCCGTTCAGCCTGCAACTCCAAAGTGATATTCGGAAAGAAACACACTGCCGCATTTTCACCCTCTGCGGCTCTCTGTAAGCGCGTATTTTTCAGTCCTACTGTCTTTGTCACAGTTTTTATACTATTTTTTTATCGTACTGTTTTAAGTTTCTACAATTATCTTAACCGTTAAAGCCGTAAACCTCTGTGGCGGTGGTGTCGTCAACGATATCAAAGCTGTTATCGCCGTTTAAAGTTTCTCTTGGCAAACCGATAAAGCTTACAGTTTCATCTTCATCATCTGCGGAAGTGGTTTCCGACGGAAGAGAGAGATCCGGTCTTGTAAATGGAACAATACTTATTTCTGCCATTGTCAGCCTATTGTTTCCGCCAAGGGTCACTCTTGTTTCGTCAGGACGGTTTATGGGAATTCCGCTGGCGGTACTGTCGGGGAAAGTGATCTTGGGAATAGTGGAGCCTTCGGGAATAGCAATGCTTACATTTGAATTATCCGAGCTGTTTTCCGAACTGTCGCCGTCGCCCTCATCACCACCGTTGGAGCAGCCTACGGCAAATACGGTGAAAAGTCCGCAAAGCAATACTGAAAATGTGCAGACCTTTATTTTATATAATACGGTATCTTTTTTCTTCATTTTGTTCTCCGATTTTTCTTTTGTTTCTTTATTTTGTTCTCAATTTTTTCTTTTTGTTCTTTTTAAAGAGATTATAGCATTTTAGATGCAAATTGTCAAGAGTTGGCGTTTCTTATCTCCGCCAGTGTTCTTGGCGTATATCCCATATAGTCCAGCATGCAGCCCACATTATAGCATTCAAAGGGGATCCCTGCCTCTTTGCAGAACTCGCCGTATTTTTTAAAAGTGTCGTAGTCCTTGTTATTGTGGACATGACCGTATAAATGCACCGATCCGCGGAATTGGTTGAACCAATGAGCAATAGGATAATGGCAAAGCACCACCCGTGTATTGTTGTCCTTGATGACTGCGTGATCCTTGACCCATTCAAAGTATGCTTTCATTTCCTCGGTGGGCTTGTCGTGATTTCCCAAAACGAGAAATTTTCTGCCCTGCAGCTCCCCTAAGACCTCCAAGCCCTCTTGGTTTTTCCAGGCAAAGTCGCCTAAAATATAGACCTCATCGTCAAAATTTACCGCGTTGTTCCAATTCCGAATTATGATTTTTCGCATTTGTTCGGTGTCTGAAAAAGGTCTTTCGTCCATTCTGATAATTTTTTCATGACCGATGTGAAGATCGGATATATAAAATTTTGCCATGTCTTTCCTCTCAAAGGTTTTTCTTTATAATATAGTATATTTGGGAGATTGTCAATGCCGTTGTAAATATTTGCCGAAATTTTGCAAAAATACTGAAAATTTTTATTAAAAACTATTGTAACTTCAATACATCTTATGGTAAAATAATAGTGTATAGTTATAAATTACATCAAAGAGGTTTTTATGATAAAAAAACTTAGATCGGCATTGGCGTTGCTGCTGTGTATTTCAATGTGCGCCTGTTCTCACAATGATATCCCTGTTGAGATAATAACCGACGGCGAGGGTTCGGTGATAGGTACAGTGATCCCCGATGATCCCGATGTAACGGCATCGGGTGACGGCAGCTTCACGGGCTACGACCCTTCTGACCCCGATCATTCAAGTATCGGCGGTCTTTCGGAATTTGCGGACGAGTACGAGGGCGTGGAGGGCACAGGTAATTTCAACTACGGCGAGGCACTCCAGAAATCCTTTATTTTCTACGAATTACAGCGCTCGGGAAAGCTGACGGGGGAGGAACGCACCAACTGGCGCGGCGATTCTGCCTTGAAAGACGGCTCCGATAACGGCGTCGACCTGACGGGAGGGCTGTTTGATGCGGGAGATAATGCAAAATTCAATCTCCCTATGGCTTATACCGCCTCAATGCTGGCTTGGAGCGTCTATGACGATCTTGAAAGCTACGAAAAAAGCGGTCAGCTGAAATACGCCCTTTCCACCATACGCTACATAAACGATTATCTTATAAAGTGCCATACCGCCGAAAAGGAATTTTACTATCAGGTAGGCGACGGCAATATCGACCATTCCTGGTGGGGTCCTGCGGAGGTCATGCAGATGAACCGTCCCTCTTTTAAGGTGACGGAATCGGCTCCCGGATCAACAGTGGTGGCAGAAGCTGCGGCTGCCCTCACTTCCGCTTATCTTGTGTTCAAGGAAAGCGACAAGGACTATGCGGAGAAATGCCTTGAACACGCGCAGCAGCTGTATGCCTTTGCGGAGGAGACTAAGTCCGACAGCGGCTACACTGCCGCCAACGGTTTTTATAACAGCTGGAGCGGCTTTTATGATGAGCTGTCATGGGCGGCAGGCTGGCTATATACCGCCACGGGAGAGAGCGGCTATTTAACTAAAGCAAAAGATTATTTCTCCCAAGCGGAGACCGACTATAAATGGTCGCTGTGCTGGGATGACAAGGGTATAGGCAGCGCCCTGCGGCTTGCGCAGATCACAGGCGAGGACACCTATTCTTCCTTTGTGGAAAAAGCCCTTGATTTCTGGACAGCCACAGGCAGCGAAAAGATAACGGTGACCCCAAAGGGCTTGTCCTGGCTGGACAGCTGGGGAAGTCTCCGATATGCCACCACTATGGCTTTTGTGGCAGCGGCTTACAGTGAGTGCGATGCTTGTTCATCTGCGAAAAAAGACTTGTACTGGGATTGGGCGGTTAGCCAGGTGGATTACGCTCTGGGCAGTACGGGAAGAAGCTTTGTGTGCGGTTATGGCGAAAATTACCCCCAAAATCCCCACCACAGAACAGCGCAGGGCTCCTATTGCGACAACATGAATATCCCGGAAACGGCAAGACACACCCTTTACGGCGCGTTAGTTGGAGGTCCGGACGCCAATGATAACTACAACGACACCGTTTCCGACTACAACATGAACGAGGTAGCATGCGACTACAATGCGGGTTACACCTGCGCACTTGCAAAGCTGTACGGGCGTTACGGCGGCAAGACTCTTGTGAATTTCGGCGCGGTGGAGCCTGTCCAAGATGAGTTCGATATAGAAGCCTGTGTTAATGCCGCAGGAGAAAATTTTGTGGAGATAAAGGCCATAGTTTACAACAGGACTGCCTGGCCTGCAAGAGTTGGTACCAATCTTAAGTTAAGATATTTTATAGATCTTTCGGAAACAAGCTATTCTTCCTCATCGGTGAAAATGGGCTACTCCAAGGATAACGCAAGCTGCGCCATTATCCCATGGGACGAGGAAAATAACATCTACTGTGTTGAGGTGGATTTTGGCGATACCCTTATCTATCCGGGAGGACAGGACGCTTGCCGAAGTGAGGTGCAGTTCAGGATCACTTCCGACTTTTGGGATAACAGCAACGATTATTCTTACCACGGTTTAGGCTCTCAGCAGGGAACGGTTCAGTCGGTAACAACTCTTGCTTTGTACGACAATGACGAGCTTGTTTTCGGCTCACAGCCCGATGGCGAAGCAGGACAGATCCCTGTAGGCGGCGATAACAATTCCCAAGGAAATCAGCCTGTACAGACCGATCCGCCCAGACCCACGGCAGGAACAGCAAGCGAGGGCGGTATCACCCTTACCCTCAAAGGCGGCAGCGGACAGCAGAATGCCATTTCCCTTGACATGGAGCTGCTCAACAACAGCGGCAAGGACATAGATCTCGGCAGCTTGGAAATATGGTATTTCTTTACGGCAGACAATGGCTCCCCCGTTTTTGAATGCTACTACAGCGCAATGGAGGGCAGCAATTATCAGGCACTTAGCGGAGTAAGCGGTTCTTTTGAGAAAATAAGCGGTGAAAACGCAGATACGGCGGTAAAGATCACCCCCGGAAGCGGCACTCTTGGAGCCGGGGCAAAGCTGATAATAAACGCCGTGGCTCATAATGCAGATTGGAGCAATTTAAACCAATCCAACGATTTTTCCTACCAAAATGTGGAAAATGTTGCAGTGTATTCGGGCGGTAAGCTGATCTGCGGAAAAGAACCGTGATTTAAATTTAACAGAGGCAAATATGAAAAAAGAATTGCAGGACTATATAAAGCAAGCAGAGCGGTGGATAGCGGAAGGGCGGCTTTCTCCCCAAATCATGGAGAGATTCAAGACCAACATCGGATTTTTTCAGCATGAGCGGCTGATACATCTGATCGTTACCATGACCTTTGCACTGCTCACAGTGGGGTCGCTGGCAATGTGCTTTTGCACGGCGTATTTTCTGCCGCTGTTTTTCCTGTTTTTAGTGTTGGAAATTCCCTATATCTATCACTATTACAAGCTGGAAAACGGCACACAGAAGCTCCAAAGGCTGTACAGAAAAGCGGAAGAAATAATTGCAGGCGAAATAGAAATAGAAATCGGATCAAATAATACAAGCAAGAAAGGCGGAAAAGTATGAATATCAAGGAAAGCATAATCAAAGCCACCACCGAGCTTATAGAAGAAAAGGTTGGAGATCTGTCCGCTGTGACCTCCCGCGCCATTGCGGAAAGAAGCGGCGCGGCGCTGGGGCTTATCAACTACCATTTCGGCAGCAAGGATAAGCTTATCGAAATGTGCGTACAGCGGATCGCCAACAAAATACTTTTCTGTTTTTATTCCGACGAGGACATGGGAGAGGACACCGCGGAGCAGGAAAAGGTGCTGCGCCGTGCGCAGAAGGTCTTTGACTTTTTCTTCAGCAATAAAGCTATAGCAAGGACGTTTATTTTGGGAGATTTAAGGGAATACCGCATAAAGAGCAACACAGGGGCAGTGCAGAGCGGACTGAAGCTGGCTATGTCCTCTGTAAGCAATGAGAAAAGGCGGCTGTTGGCTTTTATACTTACATCTGTAATGGAAACGGCGTTTCTGACAGGTGACAGTTCTTATGATGTCCTTGGGTATCATTTGGATAACAAGCTGGAAAGAGATCTTTTCTTGGCGGAAACTGTGGAAATGGTTTACAGAGGAGTACAGTAAAATGAGTGAAAAGATCGACTTTGAAAATTTGACTCAAAATGAAAAATCATATTATCTTGAAAGGGAAGTTCTGACAGGTACTCCCGAGACAGTCTCGGAAATGCTTGACAAATTGGGAAAGGTAGAGTACACCGCCGAAGCCATGATGTACGCCTGCCGTTTTATGGGACTGCCTTATGTCAGGGTGCTTACCGAAAAGGGCTGTAAATTTAAAGATACTTATATTGGGGAAATGAAAATTTACGGTTGTATATTGGATATACCCGAAAAAATTCACCAGTGGTTCAGAGATATGAGAGATGAATTTTCGCCTAATATAAATATCGGAAAGAAAAAGAAGTTTACATTGCTTCCCTTTGAGGAAAGAGCGGAAATATTGGGCTATCTTCTGGATAATAGGGAAAAGACTTGTTTTGACGGGGAATGCGCGCTTTTTTATGCTATACTTGTTAATGATGATGAAATGTATGAGGAGCTTAAAAACCGCGGCATTACATTTTCCGAAGAACTGATAAAGCTGCTCACCGAGGGCGGGCGCAATTATCTTTGGGAGAATTATGTGGTTTTTCTTTCCTGCTATTTCGGAAATACTTTTGTCAGAGTTATTGATAAAATTTTAAAGGAAACAGGCACGGATAAGCCCCTGCATTTCACAGAGGGCTTATATGCGGGAATTACGGTCTGGTTTTATTGGGACGATATTTTTCCCTATATTTTGGAGCATTTCAATCAGAAGAAAATGAACAAAAGCCATATTATGAAGGTCATTATAAAAAATGACGCGGTACGGCTTTTGGTCATTGCGGCAGAGCATGGCTGGCTGAAAATGCCCTCAAAGCGTGACGAAATGATAGACTACGCGGCGGAATGCAAAAGCACCGAGTGCGCGGCGTGGCTGTTGGATTACAAAGAGCGCACCGCCGACAGGGCAAAGGAAGCCAAAAATAAGGAAAAAAGAGAGCAGAGAGAGTTAAACGCCTCCCCTGATTCCGTATCCGAGATGAAAAAGATATGGGGCTACAAAAAACAGGAGGACGGAACTTTAATTATCACAGGCTATAAGGGGCGGGGGAAGGAAGTTGTTGTGCCCGAAAAGATCGGCAAGGACACGGTGACCGCCATAGGGGAATACGCTTTTTCGCCCCGTGCGCCAAGGCTTATAAAAAGGGATAATTACGATCCCGAAAAGGTTCGGCGTGAGATCACTCAAATAACCTTGCCCGATACTGTCAGAGAGATATGTACACGCGCCTTTTACGGCTGTACTCATTTGAAAACCGTTAATATACCCGCAGGTGTTGAGAAAATTTCCGAGTGGCTGTTTTATGACTGCGAACTGTTGGAGAGGGTGGATATTCCCCGCAGCGTCAGGGAGATCGGAGAATATGCCTTTTATTACTGCTGTAAGGGGCTTAAGAGCATAGCCATTCCCGACAGTGTTGAGGTTATAGGGAAAAATGCGTTTTACAGATGCCGCGCGTTGACTGATATTAAGCTTTCGGGGTCGGTGGAAAGGCTGAGTACCGAGACCTTTGCGGATTGCAGGGCGCTTGAGAATTTGGTTATTCCCGAAGGCGTTAAGGAGATAGGCAAAAAGGTGTTTGACGGCTGTGTTAATCTGAAGCGGGTTCGGTTTCCCAAGTCACTTGCTAAGATCAATAATTTTACCGATTCCAAGAAAAATGTGTATAAGGTTTTTGACAGTGAAGCAAATGTGACGGCGGAGGTCGTTGAGGGGTCTTATGCGGAGAAGTATTGTAAGAGGAATGAGATCGTTTATGTGAATTATTAAATTGTGGCTGTTAAATACGTGTACGGTGTTTTAAGAGAGCCGCAAGGAAACTGAATATTATAAAAAATACTGAGTATAGCTCGGCATACGCGTAGTTATAGCTTCGTGTATGCCGAAATATATTATCGTTTCAAGCAAGGAGACAAAATGAAAACGTCTGTATACATACTTATGAAATATTGGAAAAAGCATAAAAAGAACCTTATGTCGCTTATATTTTCGGCAGTTCTTTTAACGGCGATAACGCTTGTCTATTGGCTTGTGGAGAGGGAGATCCAAAATCGTTATTTCGAGGAAAATATTTATTCAGACGGGGTAGAAGAGCTTATAATCTTTAATTCAAACGATGAGTTGAGATCGATCGTTTTAAAAGAAAATAAAAGAATAAAAAGTGCGTCGGCATATAAATTCGGCGATTTCGACGATTTTGCGTTTGGCACCGTCGACGACCCGCATAATATCATGCGCATAACGCTTGAAAGCGGGCGTTTGCCTGCCGCCGAAAACGAGGTCTCCGTAGACCGCGCTGTGCTGAATGCACTTTATTGGACGGGAAAAACAGGCGATAAAATTTCGTTTGACAATAAAGAATATACTGTTACGGGAATTATGGATATTTCGCGCAGAGACGGCTCGACATTGGGTGTAAATTCCGTCTACAATCTGCTTGACGGGCACGATATGCCCGAATGTCGGACTTTACCGCTTATACTGTTCAGCGAGCTTAAGGGGAGCCCGCAGGCCAGGATCGATTATTTTTCGGGGATCGTAAGCAAAAAGCTGACTACGGAGCAGGCGGAAAGCTCGCCCGAATATATGCGTATCCTCGATGCGCTTTCGGAAAAGCTGGATTATGATAAAAGCTCTTTTGTGGCGAACTTTGTCGGTGCGGGAACTATCGGCGGAAATCTTTCAACGTTCAGTAAACACACAGCTGATTTTTATAACCTGCTTTTCTTTGCGGGGGGCGCAGTGGCTGTTTTATCGGTTTTCACCGTTATAAGAACTATCTTCCACGAACGTCAAAGCAACATCGCAATACTGAAAAATATCGGAATGTCCCGAAAAAAACGCCTCGGAATGTACGCTGCGGAATGCGCCGCGCTGTCGGTTACGGCGACGCTTGTGGGATTTTTGGCGGGAACTATAGTTTACTTAATAATTCTTGCCGTAAAGGTCCTGTTCCTGGGTGAAACGAATATAAGCGGATTTACGGCCGATTATTACATAACCTCGCGAAGTGTTGATCCGTTTATCTTTTCGGGTGTCTTCTCCGTTTCGATAATGATCCTCGCGTATTTCTTGAATTTGGTTACGGTAAAGATCAAATTAAAGATGCTTGGGAAAAACGCGCGCCCACGCGGGCTCACGCGCTGTCTTAACCGAGTTTTCCGCGGCGGGGCAACGTCGTTCATTCAGTGCGCGTGCCTTGTGATCATCTGCGTGAGCACGGTTTTCAGCTATATGTATTATACGATCAACGGAAAACACGTGCAGTCGATCATGCTCGGCACACCCGTAAGTCAGCTTTACGCGGGCGGTATTGATATGCAGGAATCGAATGTCGCGGAATATTATTTCTGCACTCCGCCGCACATAACCGGCGTGGGAAACATAGACAACCTGTCGGGACAGTTTTCGGTTACGCAGACGGACTTCGACAGCGGATTTGATGACGGCCTCGCAAACACGTTTCCTGAGTACGCTTTCGCAGCAGGCTTCTTGGAACAGCCGTTTATTATCAGCGAGGAAATTGACAACGATCTTGAAAATCACATAGATTTTTCAATACCGCAAACGCGCGAGCTGCTGCTTACATACTCGACCGAGGAATATCAGAATTTCTTTGACGAGGGGCAGATAGGATCAAAAAACCTGTACCGCGCGCCGACATGTTTATCGGACGAAAAAGCGATAAACAAGCTTATGGAATATGTCTGCGAGGGCGAGATAAATATTGAAAAAATAAATGCCGGCGAGGAGATACTTGTCGTTTCAACAAAGAATATTCCCTCGTTCACGGCGGAAGAAACGTATGTTTTCGCATCGGCACTATGCGGAGAAGAAACCTACGGAATATCCGGTATAAACGTTTCCGAGCCTGTAAAAATCGGCGCGGTCATCAGAATTCCTGACAGCGCGGATCCGCTTTTAAAGCGTCTTACGGCAAATGACGAAACGCAATACAACTTCCTCACAACAGCCGCGGGTGCCGAAAAAATGGGGCTTCATAACGCACGCTATACGGATGTTTTCGCAGCAGAGGAAATGGACGGAAGTATTTTTCCCTCAGAAGCTAAAATGACTATGATCTCGATAAAACAACTAAAGACCCAAGATTTTTTGAAACGCTTGAAAAACGCCGTTGGAATAATCATGACACTTATTGTGATGTCACTGCTCGGTTTTTCGGCGTATTTCAACGGAATTGCGATGAAGATACGCAAAAGCAGCTACCAAATCTCTGTGCTTCGGGCGCAAGGCGCTTCCGTATCGAAGATCAAAAAGGTTCTGCTTTATAAGAATTTAAAAATTCCTTTCTTGGCGATGATTTTCTCTTATATTGCGCTCAAAGCGGCGCAGATGTCGGCAAATTCATTGTGTGATAAATGGGATGAGCTTTGGATGTCAGGCGATGAATTTGTAGAGAAGCTCAGCGAAACGATCTTTATGAGAAACAACTGGTGGCAGACCAATCTTGAAATTCCGACGCTGATTCTCCTTGCGGTTTTTTCCGCGATTACCTTAATTTTAACGGTAACTTCAATGAGAAAATTCAAAGGCGACATTGCGAGCGATCTTAATTCGGGGAGGACAAGACAATGATAAAAACGGAAAATCTATGCAAGACCTACGGCAAGGGTGAGGGCATCGTTGCGGCACTGAAAAACGCAAGCTTGACTATAGAGAACGGAGAGCTTGCAGCTATAATCGGCAAATCCGGAAGCGGCAAGACGACGCTCTTAAATTTGCTCGGCTGCCTTGACACGGCAACGGAGGGCAAGGCTTTTTACAACGATACTGAGATAACCTCTCTTGGCGACAGCAAAGCAGCGGATTTCAGACTTCGTCACATTGGGTTTGTGTTTCAGTTTTTCGATCTGCTCCCCGAACTCACCGCTGCCGAAAACATTCTGCTTCCCGCGCGTTTAGCGAAAAAAACCGCGGATAATTATCGTGAAATAGTTGACAGTCTTGGGCTTTCGGAGCGCGTCAATCATTATCCCTCCCAGCTCTCGGGCGGTCAGCAGCAGCGTGTTGCTATTGCCCGCGCAATGATAAACGATCCGGAGGTTCTCCTCTGCGACGAGCCTACCGGAAACCTCGACGAGCGCTCGGGAAAAGAGGTTATGGATCTGCTCATCAAAATGAACCGCGAGCAGAACAAGACGATCCTGATCGTCACACACAACCCCGAAATAGCGGCGCAGTGCGGGAGGACTATTGAGATTGCTGACGGGATGATAGTTTGAGATTTTATAAATTCCCCATCATGACGTTGCCCTTAGGTGATAGTGGATATATTTTCATATGCTTTAACTAAATGACCGCAGGCTTGTGCAACCGCGGTCATTTCTTGTTATTAAGCAATGCTGTTATAATGCGGGTTTTGGGTGGTGTCCTTAACTCTGTTATTCCCCCCTCCGGACTCCCTACCACCCTTTGAAGAAGGAATTGAGACCGGCAAAATTGCCGGCCTCCGAACCTAAACTTTAAGCTGTTTAATTTATGCCAATCCGCTTTTAGCTTTCTTTACCGATTATATTTTTTATCACTCTTTTTGCCGCCTGCTTTCTTCTCCACCAACTCCACAAAACCGCGCACAAAAAAATTCCCCCTGCCCAGCAAGCCATAGCTCCCGCAATGGAAACCTCAAAAAAAGCCGCCGTCTGATACCCTGCAATTCCGCACACACCCCCTATCACCACCGAAATAACCAACATCTTCTTCAAGTCCTCGGTCAAAAGATAAGCCGCTGCAGCAGGCGCGATCATAAACGCCGTCACCAATACCGATCCCACTGCCTCATAAGCTCCTACAGCCGTAAGGGAAGCCATACCCATAAGCCCATAGTGCATGACCGCAGGCGAAAACCCCATAACGCTTGCCAAAACAGGATCAAAAGAAACTACCAAGATCTCCTTATAAAACACCGCAGTAAAAACAACATTCACAATCAGCAAAGCACCGCTGATATAGACCCCCTTAGCTCCCATATCCAAACCGCCGATAATTAGTCTGTCAAAAGGCGCAAAAGCAAGCTCACCCAAAAGCACCGAGTCCGTGTCTAAATGCGCCGTCCCCGCATACCGCGTTATCAGAATAACCGCAATCGCAAAAAGCAAAGGAAACACCATACCGGTCGCGCTGTCCTCCGACAGCAGCCCCGTCTTAGTCAGTAATTCCGTCAGCCACACAGTAACGGGCCCCATGACCGCCGCCCCTATCAGCAAAAACGGCGAGGACAGATCCTTCACAACAAAGAATGCCAGCACGATTCCCAGCAGTATGGTATGCGTAATACTGTCGCTTGTCATACTCATTTTCCGCAGCACCAGAAACACTCCCGGAATGGCGCAGGAAGCGGCAGTCAGCACCGCTATAAGCTGTATCTCTATCTCGGCGTTCATTATCTCTCACTCCTCTTTAACCGAAAACGGCTTATTTTTCTTTTAAGGAAATTACTCACTACTCCCCGCCGCGGAGCAAACAAAAGACTCAGGGCAGCTATCGCCGACGCTGCTATCACTATGGCAGGGCCCGTAGGAATACCCTGCTCCAACCCGCTGACAAGCGCCCCCACAACTCCCGACAGACCGCCGAAAAATGCCGCCAGGATAATATTTGCAAAAAGCCTGTCACTCCACTGTCTTGCCGCTGCAGCAGGAATAATGAGCATGGCGCTCATTAAAACAACTCCCACCGTCTGTATACCTAAGATCACCGTTACAACAGTCATAAAGGACATCAGCAAGCTGATCTTCTTTTCCGAAAATCCCGATTGTACCGAAAAATCCCTGTCAAAACAAAATAGCTTGAATTCCTTCCAAAAAATCAGTATCAGCGCAATCAAAACCGCTGACAGCGCGGTTATAAAGATCACGTCATCTTCAAGCATTGCGCTTGCCTGCCCGTAAATAAAGGTGGAAATCCCCGACTGCGCCGCGTTTGGCAGCTTCTGTGCGCAGGTCAGCAGCACTGTTCCCAAACCGAAAAAGCCCGACATGACCGCGGCAAGGGCGGCGTCAAATTTCACCTTTGAGCATTTTGTGATGACCGAGATAAGCAGCGCCGCCAAAATCCCAGACAGCAGCGCGCCCAAAAGCAGTATTCCGCTGCTTCTGATGCCTGTTATAAGGAATGCGGCGGCCACCCCGGGAAGGGCTGCGTGGCTCACTCCGTCGCCTAAAAGGCTTTGCTTTCTAAGCACCGCAAAGCTGCCCACCGCGCCGCTTGCCACCCCCAGCGCCGCCGAACCCATTGATACTACAAGAAAGGTGTGATCGGAAAAAATATTCACTGCTCCCTACCTGCCTTTCCCGATCGGCGGTATGTAAGATCAAGGTTCTCGTCGGTGAACACTTTTTCAACCTCGCCGTTGGCTATGACCTTTGTGTTTATGAGAGTTACATGGTCGAAATAGTCCTTTACTGTCGCCAGGTCGTGGTGTACCGCAACCACTGTTTTGCCTGCCGTCCTAAGTTCCTTCAAAAGAGCGATTATGGAGCGTTCGGTGTCTGCGTCCACCCCCTTAAAGGGTTCGTCCATGATGTATATGTCCGCCTTTTGTACAAGGGCGCGGGCTATAAAGACACGCTGCTGCTGTCCGCCCGAGAGCTGGCTTATCTGCCGCCCTGCGTACTGCTCCATTCCTGTTTTTTTGAGTATTTGGAGCGCAAAGTTCTTGTCGTCTCTTGTGGGTCTTTTCACCCAGCCCAATCTTCCAAAACAGCCCATTACTGCCACGTCAAGGACTGATACGGGGAAATCCCAATCTATGCTCTCGCTCTGCGGAACATAGCCGATCTTGGGCTTCTTTCCGCCCAGCTCTGGGAAAACTATCTCTCCCTCCACCTTTGGGATAAGCCCCAATATTGCTTTTACGAGAGTTGTCTTTCCTGCGCCGTTAGGACCTATTATGGCGGCAAGCTTACCTCTCGGCAGTGTCAGATCCACATTGTCTAAAACAGGCTTTGAGTTGTAGGTCACGGTAAGGCGGCTTACTTCGATGGCATTATTGGAATAATCGGAATAATTCATCATAACAAGTCCTTTCTATTTTCAAGGCTTCAAGCGTTGGCGGTAACGTCTGCGCTCTTTTCGCGGTTCAAGCGTTGGTGGTAACGTCTGCGCTCTTTTCGAGGTTCAAGCGTTGGTGATGACGTCTGCGCTCTTTTCGAGGTTCAAGCGTTGGTGATGATGTCTGCACTTTTTCAAGGCTTCAGGGCGTTGGTGATAACGTCTGCATTGTGCTTAAAGGCGGAAATAAAGGTGTCTGTTCCCGTCTCGCTGTCTCCGATAGAATCGCTGTACAGAGATCCGCCCAAAGCGGTGTCAAAGCCTCTTGCCCTGACCGCCTCCATTAACGCCCGAATGTTTTTCACAGGCAGGCTCGATTCCACAAATACCGATTTTATTTTATTTTGGGAAATAAAGTCTGCCAGGGCGCTGACATCTGCCGTACCCGCTTCCGTGGCTGTGCTTATGCCCTGCAATCCCCTGACCTCATAGCCGTAAGCCTTGCCGAAATAGCCGAAGGCGTCATGCGCGGTGATAAGAACTCTCTGCTCCTCGGGTATCTCCGCAGTTTTTTCCCTTATATATTTATCCAATTCCGTCAGCTCTTCCTGATATTCTTCCAAATTATTTTTATAGGTATTTTCATTGTCGGGATCCGCTTCCGAAAGCCCCTTTGCCACCTCAGCCGCTGCCAGGCTCCACAGGCTCACGTCAAACCAGATATGAGGGTCGGGAACGCCGTTGTTGAAGATAATAAGTTCGTCGCTTATGCCGTCGGCTGCGCAGATCACCTTTTTGCCGTCTTGTGATTTTTCAAGAGCCGAGATAACGTCTCCCATTTTTCCCTCAAGGTGCAGTCCGCTGTACACCACTACATCTGCATTTTGCATCTTGCCAATATCTCCTGCGTTGGCTCTGTATTGGTGAGGATCAACTCCGCTGCCCATTAGTCCGCAGGCGTTTATTTGATCGCCGCCTATCTGCTTTACCAGGTCGTATAACATAGTGGTGGTTGTCACCACTGTCAGCTTATCGGATCTTTCCTGCTTCACGCCGTTACAGGCAGCGAGGGTAAAGAGGACGGCAAGCATTACCGCAAGGCAGGGCAGGCGTTTTTTTAATAGCTTCATTTTATGTTAAGGTTCCTTTCGGTTTTTTCTTTTGATCGGTTTGATACACTATTATTCTATTCTGTGGCGTGGATATTGAAAGTTGTACACAGAATAAAAAAGGAGCTGTNNNNAAGGCAGCCCGCAGCTTGTAGAAAAACCTCCCGNTGGTCGGTTTTCCTACAAGCTGACGCCGTTTTTGGCGGCANAGCCGCCAAAAAACAAAAATCGAGGCAGAGCAAGGCTCTGCCTCGATTTTTAGATTTTCAGCTTTGCTGAAAATCATAGGCTTCTGATCTCAATTTGGAGAAAAACCCTGACGGTTTTTCTCCAAGCCTCTTTTCCCTCCGAGATTTATAACTTTGGACTTTTTATACAAGCTGAGACTATGATTTGTTTGTAGTATGATAAAGAAATAGCATAAAAATATCCGAGACCGTTTAAAGCCTCGGATCTAAAATCAATCTTATTTGTTACGTTGTTTCTTTAATTGAGATCATCCATTTGGATATATATGGTTCGAATGTGAAATAATTGGTTTTTACGTCAATATCATGCTCAATATAATAGGTTTTGCCGGCTACAATTAAACTTTCATATCCTGTGCACATATCCATGCCTTTCGTTGTGAAGAATGATTCGCTTTTTTGAGGATCGTGTGTTGCCGAAATTATCTGATTATATATCAAAAGGCATTGTTCATCGTTTTTAGCATTTTGAAACATTTCTTTTGATATAGAATTTCTATATTTCCATGACAAGTCATCATAGCTGACAAAATCAATATAATGAGCTTCTTTATTTATTAAAGCCACAATATCCATGTTGTCTACGAACTCGTCTCTATAATCTTGGCTTTTTACTAATCCGAAATGTAGATACAAAATAAAATGTACAAGTTCTGTTACACATATCACGCCCAAACAAATAATCAGCATTCGTTTTAACAATAGCTTCTTCACAATGACACCGCCATTCAATCCATAATTATAACTAACTTAATCTTCCACGACCCCAAACTGATAGCTTGTAACATGATGATAAGCCTTGCCCGCCTTCAGAACGCAGGAAGCAAACTGAGGCTTGTTGGGGCTGTCGGGGCAGAACTGCGTTTCAAGACAAAACGCTGTCTGCTTTTCCATGACTTTTCCGCCCTTGCCGATCTCTCCGCCCAGTCCGTTGGCAGTGTAAAGCTGCATGGCGGGCATATCCGTGCGGCAGGTAAGAGTGCGGCCTGTGGTTTTTTCCACTGCATAAGCCGCCACTGAAAGCTCATCTTCGCCCTTCTTTCCGCCTCTTAAAATAAAGTTGTGGTCGTAGCCGTCAATGTCCTTGTTTCTTATAGGACGAAGCTCTGTGAAATCAAAAACGGTGCCTTTTACATCGGCAATTTCTCCGCTGGGGATAAGCGCTTCGTCAACAGGAGTGTACTTGTCCGCGAAGATCTGCATTTCCGTATCCATAACGTCTCCCTCGCCCTTAAGGTTGAAGTAAACGTGGTTGGTGAGGTTAAGTACAGTATCGGCGTCGGATTCCGCGTCATAGATAAGGGTCAGGGTGTCCTTCTCGTCAAGAACATACTCAACGGTGATAGCCACGGTGCCGGGGAAATTCTCCTCACCGTCGGGGCTGGTGTAGCCGAATACTACATGATTTTCGCCGCTGTTCCGGTCGTATTCCGCAGCCACAAGCTCCCACACTCTCTTGTTGTAGCCGACTGAGCCGCCGTGGAGAGTGTTGTCTCCGTCATTTTTGAAGAGTGAGTATTTAACACCGTTCAAGGTGAATTCGCCGCCGCTTATGCGGTTGGCAAATCTGCCTATCAAAGCGCCCTGGGAGGAAGTTCCGTTGATGAATCCCTCTACGTTATCATAGCCTAAGACTACGTCCGCAAAGCTTCCGTCACGGTCCGGAGCCTTAACGCTCATGATAGAGCCGCCGTAGTTGGTGAGCTTTACCTCCATACCCTTGCTGTTGGTGAGGGTGACGACCCAAAGCTTGTAGCCGTCGTGAAAGCCTGCTGTTTCTTGTTTTACCATTTTTACAACCCCTTTTTTGTTTGATCGTTATTAAAATTATAGCATTTTTTGTTATAGTTGTCAATTCAAAAATGTAATAGCTTTATTGACTTTTATAATAGTATAAGATATAATTAAGGTGTATATAAAAAAGGCGCAATAATAAAGTATATCAAGGATAAAAGGGTGACTACTATGGAATATTTAAAAAACAGGATCAAATTCAGCAAGCCCGGCGATTTCTCCAAATGGGAGCAGGAATGCCTGCCTATAGGCAACGGCTACATGGGAGCAAGCTTTTTCGGCGGCATCTCCAAGGAAAAAATAGTCCTTAACGAAAAAACTCTCTGGGTAGGCGGTCCCTCTCCCTCGCGCCCCGACTACTGCGGCGGCAATAAGGAAAACAAATACCCTTATGTAAAGAAAGTTCAGAAGCTTTTAGCTGAGGGCAATTACGGCGAAGCAAAGGAGCTTTTGTCGGAGCTTACAGGCTTAATGGAGGGCTCGGGGGCTTATCAGCTTCTTTGTAACCTCTATTTAGAGCAGGACTTTGACGAAACTGCGGTAACAGATTATTGCCGCTGTCTTGATATGGATAAGGCAGTCTTCACCACCGAATTTGCCTGTGACGGCGTACATTACCGCCGCACAGCGTTCGCAAATTATCCCTCAAACGTTATCTGCATAAAGCTTGAAGCGGACAAGCCTTCAAAGATAAATACCAAAATTTATTTGGGAGAAATGCAGGAGGGAGGACAGGTCAGGGCGGAAAATCAGACCCTTACATACTTCGGAGCAAAAGCTGACAATAATTTGCGCTATGGAATGGAGATCGGGGTGGAGACCGCTA
>JAAVIE010000003.1 GCA_014799325.1 Oscillospiraceae bacterium | reverse complement strand
AAAGATCTTTGTTTTTATGCTGTGTCTTGCAATAGCTGCATCAACTATGCTGTGCGGCTGTGAAAAGGACAACGAACAGGAAGATGAAATTACCACCATAACTTCGTCCGAACCCGACGAGCCTATGCCCTATCCCTTTATGCTGAATGATGTGGAGATAGCGGCAAGACCCGAAAAGGTAGTCTGCCTTTCCCCTGCCATTACGGAAATAATCTGCGAAATGGGCTACCAAGATACCATTATCGGAAGAAGCAGCTACTGTGACTTTCCCGGCGAGATCATCTCAGTAACAGATGTGGGAAGTACAGCAAATCCCGATATAAAAGCTATTATCGAGCTTAAGCCTGACCTTGTGATATCCTCCACGGCTATTGCTTCAAAGGATATTTTTGAAATGGAACAGCAGGGTATAAAAACCGTAATAATTCCCTCCCCCACCGCTTTGGACGGCTTTTCATCAATTTATACTTCCATTGGATTGATATACGAAGGTATGTTCACAGGCGTGGAAACAGGTGAACAGTATTATTCGGAAATAAACAAGGTTTTGGGCAATACGGACAATTTCAGCTTTGGAAAATTCGTATATATCACCGAGAACTATTCTGTGGCAGGGGGAAACACCATTGAAAGCGCTATCCTGTCCTGCTTCGGAACTAATTTAGCCAAAGACGCCGAGGGTTACGGCTTTGATGCTGAAGCACTTCTGGAAAACCAACCCGATATTCTTCTGGTAAACAGCAAATACTCCAAAGAAATGTTGGAAGAACACGAAGTCTTTTCCGAGCTGAACGCCTTTCAAGAGAACAGGATTATTTACATCGACAACTTTTTCTTTGAACGCCCCACAGCACGGATAATGGAAGCCATAACTCAATTAAAGGATCTGTATAGGATTCTTTTTGAGAATAGACCTGTTGATGATCCTAATGATGATAATGTCGAAAATGATGATGAAGATGAAGGCAATGATAATGTTGGTGATGATGATAATAATGCAGACGATAATGACGTTGATGATAATGATGAGTAATATATCCGCAAAAACTTGACTTTTACCCAATATTTGGTTATAATAAAGAGTGGTTTTATTATATGTATTGAACAAATCTTTGTATACAGAAAGGTCGTCAAACAATGAAGTGGACAAGTCTTAATGATTTAAGAGAAAGCTATCTTAAATTCTTTGAAAGCAAAGGACATCTGCGTATGGATTCCGCTCCCCTTGTACCCCAGGGGGATAACTCCGTACTGCTTATAAACGCGGGAATGACCCCTCTGAAAAAGTATTTCCAGGGGTTGGAAACTCCTCCCTGCAAGAGAGTCACCACCTGTCAGAAATGTATCCGCACTCCCGATATTGAGAATGTGGGCAAGACATCAAGACACGGCACTTATTTTGAAATGTTGGGCAACTTCTCTTTCGGCGATTACTTCAAGCATGAAGCTATTGCTTGGGCTTGGGAATACCTTACAAAGGTTCTTGAAATCCCCGAAGATAAGCTCTGGGTGACTATTTATGAAGAGGACGACGAAGCGGGAGAGATCTGGGCTAACGAGATCGGCGTTCCCCGCGATAGGATCGTTAAGCTTGGTAAAAAGGACAACTTCTGGGAGCACGGAAGCGGTCCTTGCGGTCCTTGCTCGGAAATTCACTTCGACAGAGGTGAAAAGTATGGTCCTCTTATTGACTTTGAGCAGGCGGAGGAGTGCGACCGTATCATTGAGATATGGAATAACGTGTTCACACAGTTTGACAATGACGGACACGGCAATTACTCACAGCTGAAAAACAAGAATATTGATACAGGTATGGGTCTTGACCGCCTTGCCTGCGTAATGCAGGGCGTTGACAATATGTTCGAGGTCGATACCGCCAAGAATATTATCAGCACTATCTGCGAGCTCACAGGCAAGGAATACAAAGCCAACGAAAAGGACGACGTGGCTATCCGCGTTATCCTTGACCATGTGAGAGCATCTACTTTCCTTATCGGCGACGGTGTAAGACCCTCCAACGAGGGCAGAGGATATGTTCTTAGGAGACTTATCCGCAGAGCCGCGCGTTACGGCAGACTTTTAGGTATGAATGAAAGCTTCCTGTATAAAGTCGCTGCAAGCGTTATCAAGGAAAATGAGAGCGCATATCCCGAAGTTAAGGAAAAGGAAGAATACATCAAGAAGGTTCTGAAATGCGAAGAGGACAGCTTCAACAAGACTGTTGAAAAAGGTTTTCAGATCCTTGATGAGCTTATAAATAAAATGGAGATCGGAAGCATTTTAAAGGGCGAGGACGTGTTCAAGCTTCACGACACCTACGGCTTCCCTCTCGATCTTACCAAGGAAATTTTAGCTGAAAAGAATCTCTCTCTTGACGAAAACCGCTTCCGTGAGCTTATGGAGAATCAGCGCGCTACCGCACGTTCAAACCAGGCATTCAAGGGCGGCTGGGACGAGGCTTCCAACGACGCTTTGAAGAGCTTTACCACTAAGTTTGTGGGATATACCGAGTTGTCCTCCGATACACAGTTAAAGGCTATTTTGAAGGACGGTCAGACTGTTGACTCCTGCTCTGAGGGCGAGGACGTTGTAGTTCTCATTGAAACTACACCTTTCTATGCGGAAAGCGGCGGACAGGTAGGCGACAAGGGCACTATCACCAACGGCGACAATATCCTACGTGTAGTTGATACCAAGAAGATACTGGGTGGACAGTTTATCTGCGAATGTACTGTGGAATGCGGTTCCTTCTATGTCAATGACAATGTTCATGCTCAAGTAGACGGGGCTCTCCGTCAGGCTACCGCAAGAAATCACACCTGCGCTCACCTTTTGCAGGCGGCTTTGCGTAAAGTCCTTGGCGATCACGTACATCAGTCGGGCTCCTATGTTGACCCCTATAAGTGCCGTTTTGACTTCTCTCATTTCAGCGCAATGACTCCCGAGGAAATTACAGAAGTTGAAAGACTTGTAAATGAAGAAATTTTGGCTGCTTCTCCCGTTATTACCGAGGAATTGCCTATTGAAGAAGCTCAGAAACGCGGAGCAATGGCATTATTCGGAGAAAAGTACGGCAAGGTAGTACGAGTTGTCACTGTTCCCGACTTCTCAACGGAATTCTGCGGCGGTACTCATCTTACCAACACTGCACAGGCAGGTCTTTTCAAGATCGTTACCGAAACCTCTGTTGCTAACGGCGTAAGACGTATCGAGGGCGTAACAGGTCTTGAAATTATCAATAACTTTAACAAGGTAAATATGTTCCTTGGTAAGATAGGTCAGGCTATCAAGGCTTCGGGAGACAACGCTATTCTCAACCGCTGCATTTCTTTGCAGAACGAAGTTCACGACCTTAAAAAGGAGATAGACAGACTGAATGAAAAGATCTCCGCTTCTCAGCTCAAGGGACTTTACGACAATCTTGAAGAAGTAAATGGAATAAAGATAATCACCGCTATGCTTACAGGCACCTCCTCTGACAGTCTGCGCAAGGCTGCCGACAATATCAAAAATAATAACGATACATTTATAACCGTTCTTGCAGGCGTAAACGGCGACAAAGGCAACTTTGTATGCTGCTGCAGCCCCGAAGCTATCGCAAAGGGAGCAAACGCAGGTCAGATCGTTCGCAAGGTGGCTGAGATCACAGGCGCAAAGGGCGGCGGTAAGCCCGATATGGCTATGTCGGGTATCGGCGATCTGGGCAAGATAGACGAGGCTCTCCTTGCTGTAAAGAAGATCGTTGAGGAAACTGTTAAGGGCTGATAGTTCCCTGTTGATTTTATAGCAAATAACACTGTTTTGACATAAGAAAGGACACAATTATGGATAACTGCCTTTTTTGTAAGATAATCAAGGGCGAGATCCCCTCCGAAAAGGTATATGAGGACGATGAAATATTAGCGTTTAAGGACATCAATCCTATGGCGCCTGTTCATATTCTGATAATCCCCAAAAATCACATTGACGGAGCCGATAAGCTTAACGCTGACAATTCTGCCATTGTTGGTAAGATCTTCGCCGTTGCTGCAAGAATTGCCGAGGAGTATCATCTTGACAAGGGATTCAGGATCGTCACCAATGTGGGAGAGGACGGCGGTCAGACAGTTCGTCACCTTCACTTCCACCTTTTGGGCGGCACAAAGCTCAATACTACTTTGTGCTGATCTTATACCGATCCATATTTAATACTAATTCTTGATCATACAATAGACAAAGCCTATTGTATGATGCCGCCCTCCAGACAGCTGTCAAAATCAAAGATTTTGACAGAATTAGTATTGAACTAACTTTTCTTGGCGGTTTCACCGCCAACGCCGTGCGTAGCACGGCGAATCATACTGTAGACATAGTCTACAGTATGATAAAGAAATAGTATAAAAAGGATCGCGCCCAAAGCACCGATCCCGCAGTTTTAAAAGGGATCAGCATTAACACCGCCTGCAAATTTTTACGGAGGAAGCTTTTGAATTCAGATGCAAATTGCCGCTCTGTAATTTAAAAGTATAAATAAGGATCATGAAGCACAAATCGGGCTTAATAGGGTTTTCATACCTTGCAGGACTAATTTGTGCTTTCTTTATTGCAGTTTCGGTATCCCTTGTTTTATCTGCCGTTCTGCTTATAATTGCGGTATTTTTCTCTTTAAAGAAAAAGAAAAAGACTGCTTTGATAATGTTTACCGTATCAGCGGCAATGGCGGTGTGCAGTCTGTACACTCTGACATGCTATACTCCTCTGATAGAATTGAGCGGAGAAACAAGAACCATAAAAGGCACTATTTCCGAAATGCGCCTGTATTCGGGAGATAACGCCTCCTATACAGTCAATACCGAGATCGACGGAATACAAACCGAGATAACATTATTCAGCAGCGACTACGGCTGTAAGGTAGGCGACGAGATCACCTTTACTGCAAGACTTTCGGAATTGACCGACAACACGGACTTCTCGGAGAAAAGCTATTACCGCTCCAAAGGGATATTTCTTAAAGCGCAGTCTGTAAAGGACGTTACGGTAAATGAGCAGAAGCGGCTTTTTAATATAAAATCTGTTTTGGCAGAATATAGGGAACATATTTCCAAAAGTATCGGCGCTTATCTTCCCAACGAGAAAGGCGCGCTGCTGAAAGCAATGGTTTTAGGCGACAAGAGCGATCTGTCCGCTTCCCTTTCGAGCAATATAAAGCGCTGCGGAATAAGCCATTTTACGGCAGTTTCGGGGCTTCATCTCACTGTTATTGCTCATATTCTGATGATGTTTCTTTCACTTCTGCCAATAAGCAGAAACAGGAAAATAAAATTCGGTTTTCTGACGGCTCTCATTCTGATATTTATGCTTTTCTTTAATATGTCGGTCTCCGTTGTGAGAGCGGGTATAATGCTTATTATCTATTACGGCGCCGAGGTCTTTATGAGAAAGGGCGACCCCTTTTCTTCTATGGGAATAGCTGTTCTGATAATAACTATCGTTCAACCCTATGCCTGTATTGATGCAGGATTTCTCCTTTCAATAGCAGGCACGGCGGGAGTGGCGGTTATGGCGCCTTATTTCTGCAAAAGGCTTAGAAGAACTGCTTTTTATGGGATCAAGTCTGCCGCTTTATCCGCATTCTGCGCTACCGCAGCCACATTTCCGCTGAGCTGTATCTTTTTCGGCGGGTTTTCCGCAGTGGGAGTTTTTGTAAATCTGCTTATTTACCCATTTTTCTTTATCGCCCTTGTATGCGTAATACTTTTTACGCTGTCTTTCGGCTTTGGTACGGGATTTCTTCTGCCTGCCGGGATAATGTCAAAGGCTATGATCTTTATTATTGATCTTATAGGCTCCTTTAAATTCTCTTATTTTGCATTTACAGATGATACGATCACCACACTTGCTATTTTGGCTGTTATCTTTGTGGCGTTGATATACTTCGTTTTCAGAAGCAGAAGTAAAACCGTTATAGCATTTATTATCTCTGTTGCTGTCATGGCAGGTTCTGTTACAGTCCTTAATTTTGAGGGAAATGACAAAGCTCGGCTCACTCTGTACTCTGACGGCGATCACCCTTGTGTTATTCTGGAAAATAACGGAGAAACAATGATCTGTGCAGGCTCCGATTCTCCCGATATTTTGGAATACATTCGAGGATATATGGAAGATCGGTTTTTGGATAAGGTTGATTCCTTAATCATTCTGAACGAAAACCACAACTATCTTGACAGCTTCAGGAAAATACCCTGCGATAAGCTGATACTTCCCGATGAACGGGAGGAAAATGCGGACAATGTAAGTATTGCTTTTACAAAATATAATGATAATTTGCTGATCGACATTAAAGGGATATGTATTTCAATTTCTCCTGCAAAAGCTCCCGTTGACAGGGATATAAATATAATTTACGGATATAAAAAGGAATTCCCCCGGCTGAAAGGCGTTGTCATGTTTGCCGAAAACAGAATGTATGGGGAAAATTATAACGGAATAAATTTTTATTATGAAGAATCGGAATTTTACATAACGGATAAGGGCTTGTTAGAGCCATTGAAAGGATAACTTATGCCTGTTGTTAAAAGAGAAACCCTAAAAGAAGATATAAAAAACGGAAAGCTGGCTTCCGTGTACTTTCTTTACGGAGAGGAGACCTTTCTGGTAAAATCTTATGCGGAGAGAATAAAGAAAAAGGCTTTAGCAGGCGACGAATCGGGTATGAATCTTGTGGAAACAAGCGGAAATCCCGATATTTCCATGCTTACCGACCATATAGAGGCAGTTCCCTTTTTTGCGGATCGTAAGGTCATTATGATAAACGACTTTAACCCCGAAAATGTTGAGGAGGGGGAACCCACAGAGAGCTTTATAAATATGCTAAAAAATGTTCCCGAAACTGCAGTTCTGATTTTTTATCTTACCGGTATCACCTTTTCCACAAGAACTTCAAAGGTCAAAAAGCTCCTTGAAGAGATAAAGAAGTACGCGGCAGTCTGCGAATTCAAGGTTATGACGTCCAAGGAAGTTGCCAATGTTATAACTGCAAAGGTCAAAAAAGAAAAAAGAGTGATTTCTCCAACAAATGCCAATTACTTAGCGGAAATAACCCTTTGCGATCTGAACCTGTCCTCTGTGGAAACTGACAAGCTGTGCAGCTATGTCAGTGAGGGTCAGGAGATCACCAAAGATATTATTGATAAAATGGTGGAAAAGCGGCTTGAAACAAAGGTTTTTTCCCTTTCAGACGCTATGCTCGGCAATAACAGAAAGAAAAGCTTTCAGATACTGAATGAGCTTTTTGAACAGCGGGCAGAGCCTATTGCAGTGCTGGCGGCTCTCGCTTCCGCATATTCCGAGATGTATATGTACAGAGCGGCAATAAATTCAAATGTGAGCTTTAACCAGGTCGCTGCCGACAACAAGTTTGCCGCCAATAAAATATATTTTGCTCAAAAAAAATACAGTCAAGCAAAAAATATGGATATCCGAACGCTGAGAAAGGCTTCCGAGATCATTTTTGACGCAGATACAAAGCTCAAATCAGTGAAGATCGACGGTCGGATCTTGCTTGAAGAAACTGTTTTAAAGCTTATGGAATTGAAATAAATCAAAGTAAGAGGACAAAATGATAAAGGTCAAACAAGCGGTGATCGTTGAGGGAAAGTATGATAAAATAAAGCTATCCTCTGTTATAGACGGTCTGATAATCACCACCGACGGCTTTTCCATATTCAAGGACAAGGAAAAAATGGGTCTGATACAGAAGCTGGCTGAAAATCAAGGAATTATCATCCTCACCGACAGTGACAGCGCAGGCTTTAAGATACGGAACCATATCAGAGGCTGTACACAAAAAGGAAAGATCACAAATATCTATATACCCGATATTTTCGGAAAGGAAAAGCGGAAAACCGCTCCTTCAAAGGAAGGAAAGTTAGGCGTTGAAGGTATCCCCGTCGATGTGCTGAAGGAAGCTTTTGAAAAAGCGGATATCAACTCCGAAAGTATAGAAAAATCGAGCAATGAGATGATAACCAAAGCCATGCTTTATGACGACGGTCTGGTGGGAAAGGACAGGAGCGAGGAAAAAAGAAAAAAGCTCCAAAAAAAGCTGTCACTGCCCGAAATGCTGTCTGTAAACAGTCTGATAGAGGTGCTCAACGGTCTTTTCTCTTTGGAGGAATACCGAAACGCATTAAAAGAGATCGAATAAAGAAAAAATAAAAACTAAATAAAGGAAGAAAATTATGGTTTTTTCAAGCTTAACATTTATGTTTATTTTCCTCCCCATAGTTTTGCTGGTATATTATATTTCGCCAAAGCAGTTTAAAAACTTGTTTATTCTTATCAGCGGACTTGTGTTTTACGCTTGGGGAGAGCCTGTTTATGTAGTTATAATGATAGTTTCTACTTTGATCGACTACACGGCGGGATTGCTTATCGACAAATTTAATAACAAGAAAAAGGTCAGGCTGGTATGTCTGCTGGTGTCCCTTGTGATGAATTTGGGGCTTTTGGGCGTGTTCAAGTACAGCGGATTTATTTTGCAGAACATTGACAGTATCTTTGGCACTTCCCTTTACGATCCCGCTCACGCACTGCCGTTGCCTATTGGTATAAGCTTTTTTACATTCCAATCTATGTCTTATACCATTGATATGTATCTGGGTAAGGTCAAGGTGCAGAAAAATCCTATCGCCTTTGCAGCCTTTGTAACGCTGTTCCCTCAAATAGTGGCAGGACCTATTGTGCGTTATGACGACATTGCCGCCGAGCTTGACAACAGAACTATCGACATAGACTGCATTTACGGCGGTATAGTTACATTTATTACAGGCGTAGGCAAAAAGGTGCTTATCGCAAACAATGTGGGAATGCTCTGGACTTCTGTCAAGGCAATATCCACAGGACAGCTTTCGGTGCTGACTGCGTGGCTGGGCATTATCGCATTTACTCTGCAAATTTACTTTGACTTTTCTGGCTATTCCGATATGGCTATTGGCTTGGGAAAAATGATGGGCTTCAACTTCCCACAGAACTTCAACTACCCCTATCAGTCAAGGAGCATAAGCGAATTTTGGCGCAGGTGGCATATCACCTTGGGCTCATGGTTCAAAAGCTATGTGTATTTCCCCTTGGGCGGAAGCAGGAAGGGCATGAAAAAGACCTTGATGAACTTGGCTGTTGTATGGTTGCTGACAGGCATTTGGCACGGAGCAAGCTGGAACTTTATCCTTTGGGGCGTACTTTACGGCGTTCTTATTATTTTGGAAAAGCTGTTTTTGGGGAAGATCCTGGAAAAAATTCCTGCCTTTTTCGCGCACCTTTACACAATGCTGTTGGTAATTATGGGCTGGGTGCTGTTTGATACGGCGGATATTCCCACCGCCTTCGGGTATATGGGCGCTATGTTAGGCGGAAACGGTATGCTTTGGGATAATCAGGGAATGTATTTCCTGATAAATTACGGCATTATTCTGCTGATAGCGCTGTTTGGCTGTACTGACCTTTCAAAGCGTTTCTTTGACAAAGCAAGAAAAAAAACTCCCAAGCTTATGAACTACTCAACGCCCTTTGCCAAGTTCGGCGTTTTGGTTCTCTCTACGGCTTATCTTGCGGACGCTACCTACAATCCGTTTTTGTACTTTAACTTCTGATATTTCTGAATATATATGAAAGGAATAGATATGAAAAAGAACACGAAAAAAATAAAGCCCTATCAGATACTTATGATAGCGCTGTTCGCCCTTTTTTTAGCGGCAATGCCTATTCTTACGCTGATATATAACCCTTCTGAGCCAAAGCCTTTTTCGGAAAATGAAAACCGATATCTTGCAGAATTTCCGAAATTCTCCTTTGAGACCTATAAAAACGAGAAGTTTATGACAGGCTTTGACGATTGGCTATCAGACAGATTTTACGGCAGAGAGGAGTGGATCTCCTTAAAAAACTCTGCGGATAAGCTGCTGGGAAAAACCGAAAACAACGGCGTTTTCACTGAAAACGATATGATGATGCAGATATGGAATGGCTACAATGAGGAGATCTACAACAAAAACCTCAAAGCCATAAACAACTTTGTGGAAAACAATTCGCAGCTCCCCTGCTATTTCATGCTGGTTCCCAACGCCCAGGAGATCTATTCCGAAAATGTGCCTGCTTATGCGGAGGTGGGCAGCATTAAGGAGTTTATTGATAAGTTCTACTCAGATCTTGACACAAGCATAAAAACTATTGATGCCTATACCGCTTTGAACGAAAACAAGGACTCCTACATCTACTACCGCACCGACCACCACTGGACTTCTTTGGGAGCGTTTTTGGCTTATACTGCGGCGGCTGATACTCTTGGATATTCCGCGGCGGCTTATGATGATTTTGATATTGAACACGCTTCCGACAGCTTCAGGGGAACGCTTTTTTCCAAGACACTTGACAAGGGCGTTACTGCCGATGTTATGGACTATTACACCTTAAAGGAAAATGAGCCGCAGGTAAAGGTTTCCGTTTTCAAGGAATTTGATATGACAACGGGTCAGATCACCTATGATGAGTATGACAGCCTTTATTTCAGGGAATATCTTGATGTTAAGGATAAGTATTCGTCATTCCTTGGACAGAATTCGCCTTTGGTTACGGTGGAAAATCCCGATGCAAAAACCGATAAGTCGCTGCTTGTGATAAAGGACAGCTATGCGCACTGCTTGGTTCCCTTTTTGTCAAAGGAGTATAAAAAGGTCTCTATGATAGATCTTAGGTATATCAATATGGATTTTCGCGTTATGGCGCCTTTGAAGGAGTATGATCAGATGATGTTTGTGTATAATGTGATAACCTTTTCGGAGGACGAGAGCAATCTTTTAAAATTAAATATGTGTAAATAGGTCGGAGAGCTCTTTTCACCTTGCGGTGTGCTGAGAGGATAGGATATTTTATGAAGATGATCAAGAACAACATCGGCGTGGTTTTGGCGCTTGTGTGCTATGCGGTGTTTTACGTACTCGTGCTTATAGCGCGTAAATTAAATTTGGACGGAGCTCAGTGGTATTTTTTCAGCAGCGCCCAGAGGCTGATATTCGGTATAGTGGAGCTGATAATATTTGTAAAGCTCTTTCATAAGGAAAAATGGACGAACGTTATCGGGTTTAAGGGATTTAAAGCCGCACTGTACGCAGGAGCGGGGCTGATATTGCTTACCGTTATGTCCGCAGTATATGTGATAATAGGCGCGGTTTCGTATATCAACACTACCTTTGCGATAGTGTTCTCTTGCCTGTTCTGTCAGCAGATAACAACGGGATTTTTTGAGGAGCTTACTTTTCGCGGATTTTTATGCGAGGGTTATTTTTCACATGGGGAGCGCACCCCAAAAAGACGGCTTTGCTACGCGCTGTTGTCCTTTATGATCTTCGGACTGATACACGCTATAGAATGTGACAGTCTTGACTTTGCGCTGTACCGCTTTTTCTATACGGGCGCTATGGGCTTTATATTTGCGGCGGTATATCTGCACTCCCACAATATTTTAATGCCTATGTTATTGCATTTCCTGTATGACATTTTCGCCAATGCAACTATTTTTGTCGCTGAGTGGAATGAAGAAAGCGAACTGTTTGTCTTTATAGACAACTATTTGCAGTGGATAGTTATGGGAATAGCTTTTGTTTGGTCAGTATGGTTTGTTATACGAAAGGATAAGGACTATGAACTCGTGGGTTGAGATCAAATAAATAAACACACCTCCTGTCGATCCGACAAGAGGTGTTTTTTTATTTATACTATATTTTTTATTCATATTTCACATTATCACTGACATAATGCCTTATTCTCAAAGAAACGCCGCAGTCCTTGGCTCGTTCCCTGCACTTCTCTATCTCCTCCTCGTCAAGATCACAGTCAACTATGGTGAATGAAACTTCCGGAACGTACTCCTGCACTCTCAAAGCAAAATTAAGCATGGAGTTATAGGAGGGCAAGCCGTATTTGGAATTAGTGATACGGTAATATTTATCGGGATCGGAAGCGTTGAGGCTTATGGAAACCTTGTCTATTTTGTATTTAAGAGAGAAAAGGACAAAAAGGGGATCCATAAAGGAAATAAGTCCGTTGGTGTTTACGCGGATCTTCATATTGGTTTTTGATTTAACATAGTCCGCCACCATAACCAAAATATTTGCTCTCATAAGCGGTTCACCGTAGCCGCAGAATACCAGCTCGTCTATCCCCTCCTTGTCAAAGCTGTCAAAGGCTTCTATGATCTCTTGGTATTCGGGCTCATGCTCCAGCCAAAGGCTGTCGGTATCACCTACGCTGTCACCGTTTTTCCGTATGCAGAAGGTACAGCTGCAGGGGCATTGATTTGTGATGTTGGCATACATTTTGCCGTCAAATTTATAAAAGATAGTCATAGAGATCTCCCCTTTTTATGAGAATATGTTATGTTTTTTCCCGATTTGGTTTCTATAATCGGATTATAGCATTTTATTATACAAATGTCAAATTTTGCATAAAAAAGCAAGCAATGTGAAAAGCTCGTGAATAATATGTGTAAAAAACTTTCAAAATCTCCTCAAAAGCCCTTGACATATTTTTGGGTTAGTGATAAGATAAAAATAGTCGGGACAACCGTTCCGATTTTATTTTTTTGCAGGACTTATTCCGATAATATCGGGCGAAGTTCTAACTTAATAATAGGAGGGGCTTAAAAAGCTATGGAAAAATTCTTTCATTTGAAGGAACATAACACCACTGTCAAAACCGAGATCATGGCAGGCTTAACAACCTTTATGGCAATGGCGTATATCCTTCTGGTAAACTCCAATATGTTCAGCAATCCCTTTGGAGACGGTACTGACATACTTGGCGTTTCGCAGGGCGCGATCTATATCGCTACTGCGCTTTCCGCTGTTGTAGGCACTGTTCTCATCGGACTTTTGTCAAATCTCCCCTTGGCTCAGGCCAGCGGTATGGGTCTTAACGCTTACTTTGTGTATACTGTCTGCGTGGGATTTGGCTTTACCTATGCCAACGCTTTGGTAATGGTACTTATTGACGGTATCGTATTTCTGATCCTTACCCTTACGGGACTTCGCAAGAAGATCTTTGAGGGCATTCCCGCGGCTGTACGTATGGCTATTCCTGCAGGTATCGGCTTGTTTATCGCATTCCTCGGCTTGCAGAACGCAGGTATCGTTGTCAATAATGACTCCACTCTTGTAAGCCTTGTGTCCTTCAACTTCTTAGCTGATGCTACATGGGCTTCCGTTATGCCTATCGTTGTTACTATCCTGACTCTTATCGCTATTGCAATCATGTCACAGCGCAAGATCAAGGGCGCAGTTCTTTGGGGCATTCTTGGCGGAAGTGTTGCTTATTACCTTTTGGGAATCACCGTTCCCGAATTCTACGCTAATTTCACATTAGGCACCATGAATCCTTTGGACGCTTTTGCGGACTTCGGAAAAATGTCTGTAGGCAAGGTATTTACCGAGGGCTTTAACTTCTCTGCTTATATAGAAGCTCATGGAAGCGCAAACCTCGTACTTGCTCTTATTACCACCGCTTTGGCTTTCTGTATGGTAGATATGTTTGATACCATAGGAACGCTGTACGGCGCTTGTGCAAGAGGAGATCTCCTTGACGAAAACGGCGATGTTCCCAATATGAACAGGGCGATGCTGGCTGACGCTATTGCGACTACCACAGGCGCTGTCTGCGGTACTTCCACAGTTACAACTTTCGTTGAAGCTTCCGCAGGTATCGGAGAGGGCGGACGCACAGGACTTGCCGCAATGAGTTCGGCAGCTATGTTCTTTATCGCTATGTTCCTGTCTCCTGTGGCTTCTCTTATTCCCGGCTGCGCTACTGCTGCTGCTCTTATCTATGTAGGTGTACTGATGATGAACTGCGTTAAGTCAATAGACTGGCTGTCTCCTTCTGTGGCAGTTCCCGCTTTCCTGACTATTTCGCTTATGCCTTTCACCTACAATATTTCTTACGGTATTGCTTTTGGTATTATTTCCAGCCTGATCATCAGCCTGTTTACAGGTAAGGGTAAGGACGTTAAGCTCACTACATGGATCATTGCGGTTCTCTTTATTGCAATGTTTGTGCTTACACACTGATCGGTAATAAGAATAATAAAAAGACACTCGTTTGGTCGGGTGTCTTTTTTATTCACTTTTTATCAAGTATCATCTGCCTATACTTGCACTCCTGGAAACCCTCGGACTTATAAAGTGCCTTAGCTCTCTCATTATCGGGCATGATCTCAAGCCGTACTCTCTTTATGCTAACGTCCTTTTGCAATAGCTTTATCACGCTCCGTCCCAAGCCTTTTCCGCGAAATTGCTCCTTAATGTAAAGCTCGTCCAGCCAGGCGGTCTTTCCGCCGCCTTCGGTGGTATAGGTGAGTGCAATAGCGGCATAGCCTGCCGTTACCCCTTCATATTCCAAAATATACAGTTCAATAAAAACATTTCCGTTAAGAGCATCTTCAAAGGCGTTTTCAAAATTTTCCTTTGGTATGGTGTGAGAAACGGCGTCCGAGCTGTAAAACTCTTCCGCCATTTTTATATATTCTTCCCTGTCAGATTCTTTAATTTTCCTGATAATAATTACCACCTCTTTTTCGGTCATCTTCTTTCCAAGCGAAGGGCAATTTCCCTGCTTATCTCATCGACTGCTTTTCTTCTGAGTTCGTTTAAGGCGGAGGCGGAAAGGGATAAGCCCTCCTCAACATCACATCTTATCTCCCCCAAGTCAAACACCGTTCCGCCCAGCTTTCCCATACGCTGAACTATCTCGTCCTTCGTTATACTGCGGTTTATGGCTTTCTGTGGGACATCTCCGTAAACACATACCGAAATGCCGTTACATTCTGCCTTACAGCAAATGGGCTGACCGCTTTTAACAGAAATCTCCATATCTAAGACAAAGCGCTTGCAAGGCGTTTTGTACAGCTGTCTCATCTGCGCCAACGCTTCGGAAGAGCCCTCCGCGTCCTCCTTTTGCCTTATGCCCTGCATAAGTGAAAAGCTGCCGTCAAAATAGCCCCTTGTAAAGCCGCTTCGGGAAAAAACCTTCCCTAACAGCTTTTCATCAGCTTTCTCGCCCCTTAACGCTGTTTTGCACTGATACACGGCGGCGGCTACATATTCGGGGCGCTTCATTCTGCCCTCTATTTTTGCAGAGGTGACCCCTGCCTGCTCCAAAGTCCTCAGATCGTTTATCAAAGAAAGGTCTTTCAGCGACAGCACGTTATCACGACCGTCACAGCGGTAGTTCAATCTGCAGGGCTGGGCACACAAGCCGCGGTTTCCGCTTCTGCCGCCTATGACTGCGCTTAAAAAACACTGACCGCTAATACAAACGCACAGGGCGCCGTGTACAAAAACCTCCGTCTCTATCTCCACTCTTGAAGTGATATTCCTTATTTCTTCTAAGGAAAGCTCTCTGGGCAGTACCACCCGTGAAAAGCCTTGTTTCAAGGCAAATTCCGCTCCGCTTGCGGAAGTGACTGTCATCTGCGTTGAACCGTGAAGCCTTAATTCAGGGGCGATCTCCTTGATTTTTTTCACAACGCCGAAGTCCTGAACGATAACGCCGTCAGCTTTGGCATGGCTTATTTCTTCAACGGTTTTCTCCAATTCCGCCATTTCGTCGTCAAACACAAGGGTGTTCAGGGTAACATACACCCTTACCCCTTGTCTGTGCGCAATATTGACCGCTTTTTCAAGCTCCTGTCCGCCGAAATTAGCGGCGTTTCTTCGAGCGGAAAAGCTTTTCATGCCCAAATATACGGCGTCCGTTCCGCTGTTCAGAGCGGCGTTAAGGCTTTCCTCGTTTCCGCATGGTGCAAGTATCTCTAACATAATGTCATCTGAACAATGCCTGCTTTGGCAAGCTGTTTTTCAAGCTCCGCGTTTTTTGCCTTTGCGGCTTCCGCTTCCTCCTGGGCTTGCTTCAACTCGGCTGTCTTGTTGCGGACGTACATATCAAAGGTGTCCTCGTAGTTTGCAAGGGTCTTGCGGATCTTTTCAGTCTCCTGCTTCTGATCCTCTACCTGCTTTGAAATTTCGTCAATGCGCTTTTCGTATTCGGCTTTTATCTCGTTCAGTTCTTTTTCGCGCTTTTCGTCAATGAGCTTGCATTCCTTTTCATGCTCGTCATAGACCGCCTCTATCTCCTTTTCCTGCTTTGAGGTAAGCTCCTTAAGCTCGTTTTCGTATTCCTGTACTCTAAGACGCAGGCGATTGGCTTCCTCGTCCTTTGCCGCCGCTAACTGTTCAAACTGCGTTTCGGCAGACTGCGCCATTTCCTTTAACTTGGTTATCTCCTCGGAAAGCTGTTTGTTTTCTTCTTTCAACTCGTTATCTGCTTGGGCGTTCATCTGTGCCGACTTTTCTTGGTACTCCTTTAATTCCTTTTCGGTTTCCGCAAGCTTGCTGTCAAGCTCTTTCAGCAGGTCACCCTTTTCCTCGCTGTCCTTCTGTGCAGCTTGCAGGGCGTCCTTCAGCTCATTTTCTTTTTGGGAGAATTTCTCGGTGTTCTCTCTCAGCTTGTCCTCTGTGTTTTTGTCGGCTTGCTCGATAAGATGATCCTTTTCTTTGATCAGATCTGAAAGCTGTTCAAGGTCGGCTTTCAGCTTGTTTATCTCGTTATCCCTTTTAGCTATCTCCGCAGACAGTGTTTGTATGCCCGATTTGGCTTTTTTCTCGGTTTCCGCAAGCTGCGCTTTTGTCTGTTCAATTTCCTCCCTCTGCTTGTTAAGTTCGCTCTGGATATCGCAGATCTGTATCATAGCCGCAAGAGTGGTTATCTCAACCTCGCTGGTTCCTCTGGCAATGCGGGCAACATAAGCGACAGAACTTTCAAGCTGCCGCGCCAATTTTGTGATCATCTCGGGATCTTCGTCTGTTTTCAGGCTGTAATCGCGCTGGCATATTTTAAACGATACCTTTTCCATAACTATGTATTCCCTCCTTGAAATTCCTCTGTATTTAAAACAAGTGTCTATTTAAAAACTGATTATAATTTCACATTATATATTATAAACGATTTTGCAGAATTTTTAAAGGGGTTTTTCAAAAATAATAAATGAAAATTTAAAAAAATTGACAAAAATTTTCAAAAATGGTATACTTATAAAATAATGTAAACTGATTCTTAAAATAAAGGAGATATAAACAGCTATGAAACTTGGAATGGTAGGACTTCCCAATGTAGGAAAAAGCACACTTTTCAACGCTCTCACCAATGCCGGAGCGGAATCCGCGAACTACCCCTTCTGCACCATTGAAAAAAACGTGGGTATCGTAAGCGTTCCCGACAAGCGCCTTGATAAGCTGGCGGAGATGTACAATCCCGAAAAATTCACCCCTGCGACCCTTGAATTTGTGGATATTGCGGGACTTGTTAAGGGTGCGTCAAAGGGCGAAGGTCTCGGCAACAAATTCCTTGCGGATATTAGAGAGGTGGACGCCATAGTTCACGTTGTACGCTGCTTTGAGGACGAAAACATTATCCACGTTGACGGCTCTATCGGCGCATCAAGAGATATTGAGACTATTAACCTTGAATTGATATTCAGCGATCTGGAAATTTTACAGCGCCGTCTTGACAAGGACAAAAAGCTCCTTAAAGGCGACAAGGGCATTCAGAGAGAGATCGACTTTTTAGAAAAGCTCATTGCCTTTATGGAAGAGGGCAACACCGCCCGTTCCTTTGACTTTTCCGATGAAGAAAAGGAAATGATAAAAACAACTCCCCTGCTCTCCAACAAGCCCGTTATCTACGCCGCAAATATGAGCGAGGCGGATTTTACGGGAGATATAAACAACAATCAACACTATCAGGCTGTTCTTAAGATCGCCGAGCAGGAAAACAGCACCGTTTTGCCTATCTGCGCCCAGATCGAAGCCGAAATTGCGGGAATGGAAAAAGAGGACAAGGATATGTTCTTAGCCGATCTCGGCTTGGAGGAAAGCGGACTGAACCGTATTATCAGCAAGGGCTATTCCCTCCTCGGGCTTATTTCATATCTTACCGCAGGACCCCAAGAGGTCAGAGCCTGGACTATTACCAAAGGCACCAAAGCTCCACAGGCTGCGGGAAAGATCCATACCGATTTTGAGAAAGGCTTTATCAGAGCTGAAGTGGTTTCCTTTGACGATCTTGTTAATAACGGCGGTATGAATGGGGCTAAGGAAAAGGGTCTTGTTCGGCTTGAGGGCAAGGAGTATGTTATGCAGGACGGAGATGTGGTTTTGTTTAGGTTTAATGTGTAAAGCCTAAAAAAATCAGCTTCAACGGAGGCTTTAAAATGTCTTATATTGAGGATTTTAAAAATGTGATTTTCGGCTATTCCCATGATATTCAAAGATATGCTTCGGGAGAGAAAGAAGATTATGTTTTTTGCGAAGCAAAGGACGGAAACGTAATATGTGACAAGAACCACACTAACAGAAAAAGGCTCTGCTATGCCCTGACTTACAATGTTTGCGAGATCAAGGACAAGGAAAAGCTGATCCGAGAACTGTTTATTGAAGAACTGAAAGACCGTGAAACCAACTCTTTTCAAGGCATCGGCGACAATCTTGAAATGCTCACAAGTCTGCTTTTGGAAATAGGCGATCCTTCGGATAAACCGCTTTTTGAACGTGCAAAGAATGCAAATTTTGACTGTGCCTGCGGGTATGAAGCTCGGATAATTGAGCCAATGCCCCTTGACGAGTTTTCGCTTTACGACTGCATTACCGCTCTTTCCGATTTAGGTGAAACCGAGCTGATGCTTAGATTCACAGATGAATTTAAGCAAAGCGACCTTGATTATAAAGCCTTGCAAAAATTACGATATATTGCAGAATGGTGTACAAATCGGGAAAGCGACAAGGAATTTGCGGCAGAAAGACTGTATGAGCTTTATCAGAAAGAACCGAGCATTTTTGATAAAAACACGGCATTTCATGCAGTAAGTGATTACATTGAGCTTTTGATCGAAAAAGGCGATATGAGCAAAGCTGAGGAATTGTTTGGCATCTCCAAAGATATTCTTTCGAGCTATAAGCGCAATTACTATAAGCTGGGGGCAATTCTGATCTCAAAGGGCGCAGATGATCCCCGAAAAATATGGTCGGATATTCTTCCCTTTATCCAAACTGATATGAAAAATAATATGGTGGCTCCTGTCAATAAGGATCCCATTCTCACTGCGGCTAAAACTGTCGGCGATACAAAGACGGAAAAACAGCTTGCGAAGTATTTTCATTTGCGGAAATAATGTAATTTCACAAAAAACAATATGCTCCCACAAAACGGGAGCATATTTTTATACTAATTTTTAACAGAATAATTACATTTTTAGCTGATTATTTTAAGTTTTCCTGCTTATTTCTGACCTTTTCCGTAAAGGCGGCGTATCTGTTGGTATTGTGCAAGACGGAAAAATCCTCTTCCTCTATCTTTTCAAGCAGATACTGATACAAGGTCTCCTCCGAGTTTTTGGAAGTCCTGCTTCTGTCGTCCGTATAGCCTTCAAGCCAGAAAACGTTATAGTTGGACTGTTGGGGGCGTTCCTCATACATAATGGCATATTTCAGTGCAAGTTCAAGATTATCCATAGCTTCTTCTGTTTTGTTTAAGGCGCAATAGGCTCTTGCTATCCACAGATAGCATTTGAACACTCTTTCGTTATAAAACTTGTGATCGTTCCCTGTCAGCAATTCTGCAAGGGTATTTGCTTTTTTCAACAGCTCTATGCTTTTTTCGGGTGTGTCCATTTTTCTTGACAGATGATGAAGATTATGAATAGACAGATCCATAAAGGTAAGTAGATTGAATTGACGCTGGTAGGTCTCCTCGTCACCGTTCAGCACAATAGGAAGCAAGTTCTCGCGGCTTACCCACAAGCTCGGCATTTCCTCCGCAGCGATCTTATAAGCCTTGTCGGTCTCTCCTGCCATGCAGTATGCAAGGCACAGCAGATGTTTTCCCGCAAAGGTCACATAGCTTTCCCCCTTGTCGAGCTTGATAGCTCTTTCGGTTATAGCAACGATCTCTTTCAGGGTATCGGCGGACTTGGAACGATTTCTGCACAATTCCAAATAAAGGGCATTGCCAAGCTCATAGGCAATAGACGCACTGTTGGGAAACTGCTCTGACTTTTCACGAAGATAGGAAATGCACTCTGCAATTTTGCCCTGATTGTGCAGTTTGTTTTTGTGTTCTATGATCCTGTCGATCTCCTTTAGGATCTTTTCGCCGTTTATCCCGAAAAGCTCATCTGTGGTAACATCAAAGTAATTTGCAATTATGGGCAGCAAAGTGATGTCAGGATAAGTTGAGCCTAACTCCCAGCGGCTGACAGCCTGCGGCGATACTCCTAACACCTCTGCAAGCTGTTCTTGGGTAAGATTGTTTTGTGTGCGGTATTTTTTCAGATTTTCTCCAAGCCTAAACATAGTTTCAACTCCTTGTTTGTTTTTCAGAAGCTTCTGTTATTATAATAGCTCATTTTCTTCGGAATGTCTACAACAGGTTTGTTGAGAAAAATTCAAACAAAGTGAGAGAAGTGTTTTTTATCTGCAATTTTTACCCGAATATCCCTGCCAGCTTTTTCTCTAAATCGGAATTTTCGTAAATACCTTTGATGTCCTCGGGTCTCGGCGAGTGGAAGCCGTACTCATCGTAATAAAGCTTTATTTGAACTATCGCTTGCTGTTCTTCATAAGAGCCTACCAGCGTCACTGGGTAATAGAACATATTTCGTTCCATGTCAAACCGTTCATGACCGAAGGTTGCGTCAAGTGTATAGTCAGATCTCATAAAATCGGTAAAACCATTATAAACAGATTTAAAATCGGAAACTGCAAAACGACTGGTCAAAGAATACCCTCCTGCGCTCAGATCATCTTCTTCCCGCGGGTGGGATGCTACTTCATTCAGAACATAGTTAACGTATCTGACATTCAAGTCCCCGCCGTCGGCAAAGTACAGGGTGTTTACAAATGCGTAGATATCGCGCACATCTGTTGGTATATCGCTTTCCGAAACGGCATAAAACATTTCTTCAAGGTTATCGCCGGGCGGTAAGACCTCTCCCTCTGCCGCAAACCGCACATCTTCCCATAAAGGCACACCGTATCCGCTGCCGTCATAGAGTGAAGTTACTATTACCATTTCAAGCACAGTGCCGTTAGAACGTGTAAATTCAAGGACAAAATATTGCATTCGATGGATATCATTATCACCGTGATTATAATATTCGGAGTATATTTTGCCAACACGCGGATCGTACTTTTTGACTTTTTCGTAGGCAGCCTTCAATTTTTCGAGATAAAAGCTTTGGTGCGATATTTCAGTACCGTCGGGAGCGTCACAGAGGTAGATATCTTCATGACGCTGTACATATTCTTCCATACGTCCCTCAGTGATCATCTTGCCGAACTTATTCTGCATCTCATATTTATAGATAAGATCTTCAAAATCGGTGCCGCCGTTGATGTGGAAGATCTGATTTACCGTAAGATAACCCACAGGTATCAAAACCGCCAGCAGTACGATCCCCAGCACTATAAGCCCAATATCTCTTGCGCGAAGTCTGCGCCTGATCCTCACAAAGGGCTTGATCTCATCGGGATCGGCTTTTGGGATCTCTGCTTTAGGGAGAGCTTCAAGCAGGGCTTGGCAATCAGCGCAGGTCTTGATATGTTCCTCAACCAAAGCGGCGCTTTCAGGGCTGCATAGCTTTTCATCATAAAGCGGGATCAGATCGCGTATAACTTCACATTTCATATTAAGTCCTCCTTTTCAAGCAATTTAGCGAGCTTTTCCCTTGCACGGAAGAAATTCACTCGCGCCCAGTTCTCGCTTTTGCCAAACACTTCCCCTATCTCGGAGAATTTCAGCTCTCCGTAAAAGCGCAGTGTGAAGATCTCGCGAAAGGGTTCTTCAAGAGAGTGGACGAGCTTTAATATCTCCACTGCCGAAAGGCTTGAAAGCGCCATTTTTTCGGGATCTTCGCTTTTGATTTCCGTGTTTTCGTCAAGGGAAAGGTTTTTGTTATCTGATCTTTTGAGGTGATTGAAATATTCGTTTTTAGCGATCGAACAAAGCCATGTTTTGACGGAGCATTTGCCCGAAAAGCTGCCGATGCTGCTAAAGGCCTTCAGCATGGTATTCTGCAGAATATCTTCCGCTAAGACACTATCGCGGCACAGCGACAAAATATAGCGGTACACCGACTTGGCGTACAGCCTGTATATTTCGTCAAAGTCTTTGTCCATTTTCATCACCTCTTGTAATGTTAGACAATTGAATATGGGAATGTGTTACAGATTTATTATAAAAATTTTTTTGGTGAGTGTCAATATGGAATTTCTTCCGAGGCAACATCAAGGTTTTCTGTATAACAAAAATGACGGTCATTGACCGCCAAGAAGTTTCGGACGAAAAAAGGGGCGAGATGTTCCCCCGCCCCAAATTTTCGTTTTATCAAAGCTTTCTGAACACAGGCATAACATCAAGAGGAGCGGCAACAGTAACCGTCTGCTTGCCCTCATAAACAGTCTTATCGTTGATATTCTCCCATTTTCCCTCGGGAAGATAAACGTCGACCTCTCTTGCGCCAAGCTCAAGCACGGGAGCAACAAGATAATCGCTGCCGAACATATACTGCTCGGGAAGCTCCCAGCACTTTTCATCTTCTGGGAATTCATAGAACATCGTTCTTATAAGGGGTGCGCCTGTTTTTGCGGTTTCCTCCATAAGTCCTGCAATGTAATCCTTCATGGAAAGACGTATATCAAGCCATTTCTTCATGATCTCGCAGGCTTCGTCGCCGTAGCTCCACAGCTCGTTGGGATAGCCGGTATATAAATATCCGCCGCCGAAATTCCTATCGTCAAGCTTGGGGATATCCCAATCGGGGCCGCGGTTGCCGTGCATACGGAGAATGGGGCAGAATACGCCGTACTGATACCAGCGGATCAGCAATTCAATAAAATCGGGGTCGTCATGCTGCTCTGTCATAAAACCGCCTATGTCGGTAGTCCACCAGGGAATTCCTGCAAGACCCATGTTCTGACCTGCAATGACCTGATCCTTAAAGGACTCGAAATTGGACTGAACATCGCCTGTCCACACGAGGACCCTATACTTTTGGCTTCCTACCCATGCCGAACGGCAAAGGTTTACCGCCTGGTGATCGCCCATTGCTTCCTGTCCGTTCCAGAAAGCTTCGGCATACTTCTTGGGGTACTCGCAGCCTACCTTTGAACCTCTTCCGGTATAGTAACGGTAGTTGTCAAAGTCATATTTTACACTGTCAGGCTCTGCGTTGTCAAGCCAGAAAAGGTCAATGCCCCATTCGCGGTAATTTCTCTTGCATCTTCCCCATACGAATTCCTGCGCTTCGGGATTGAAAAAGTCAACAGTTCCACAGTCGCCCTCATAGTCATAGGTCTGTGTGGAACCTACATCGGTGGTGCTTATGAGAGCTTTCTGTTCCATTTCGTAGTAATTCTCGCTTCTCTTATCTACTGAAGGCCATACGGAGACCATGACCTTTGTCCCCATTGAATGAAGCTCGTCGGTCATAGCCTTTACAGCGTCCTTGCTCCAATACTTTTCGTCAAATCTCCAGTCGCCCTGATGAGGCCAATGGAAGAAGTCGATAACGATAACATCAAGCTTTATGCCAAGCTCCTTATATTTTCTTGCCACTTCAAGCACCTCGTCGGGTGTACGGTAACGGAGCTTGCACTGCCATAAACCGAGATAGTCCTTGCTCATAACGGGAGCGCGACCAACGCACTCGGTGTAGTTTGCGACGATCTGAGCGGGTGTGTCATCTGCGGTGATCCAATAATCCAGCATATCGCTTTCATCGGCGATCCACTTGGTGATATTTGTGCCAAAAGCCGCCTCGCCTGTGGCCGGGTTGTTCCAGAGCATACCGTAGCCCTTGCTTGATACAACAAAGGGAACGCTTACCTGCGAGTTTCTCTGTTCAAGAGGAAGAACGGAGCCTTTGAGATCGAGAATAGGCATCTGATACTGCCCCATACCGAAAAGCTTTTCCTTTGGATCGGACTCAAAGCGGGTTGTGATCCTGAATCCGTCTGAAGAAAGACCTTTGTACTCTCTCGATTTTGTTTTGTAGCAGATAGCTTCCTTGCGGATAGAGCCGTGATAGAAGCTGTAATATTCCTGAAGAATAAGCTCGTTGTCTTTATAGAATGTGATAATTCCCACAAGGTTGACGGTTGCTTTGATCCTGCCGTTTACGATCTGGGCAGATTCTTCCTTTTCATTGATAGTAACAACTGCGTTATGCTCTACCTTTTCGGTCAAGGCGTGATCGTCTTCGGGCATTTTTTTCAAAAGAGTGGTTCTTACTCTCAGTGCGTTTTTGCCCCAGCCCTCGATCCTGACAGTTTCGTTTCTCAAACGGGCAATAAGCGCGCCATTTTCTTCATAAAACCGTATCATTTTGATACCTCCGATATAATTTGATATTGTCTGCAAATTGATTTAATAATATGATTATATCATCATAACCAACGAAAAACAAGATGTAAAAATGCCAAAATTAAATATTCAGCTTGTAGAAAACCCTCCTGCCGGTCGGATTTTCTGCAAGCCGACGCCGTTTTTGGCGGAAAAACCGTCAAAAACAAAAATCGGGCAGAGCAAGGATCTGCCTCGATTTTCAGATTTTCAGCTTTGCTGAAAAACATATGTTTCCGATCGCGATTTAAGGTCACACAAGAATGTGTGAGGTATTGCCCAAAGCAGCAGCAAGGACGCGGCTGCCCAAAGCAACACAAGGAACCCCCTTGATAGTTTCACCCTAAGACCCCTTTCATTCCGAAAAAGAAAAGCTTGGACTTTTTCGACAGGCTGATCGGGTCTCATTTTATACTCTGCTTCTTAGCTTTCCGGCTGAAGAATAATATTTTTCGGGGGCGATCTGATGAGCTTTCATCTCGCGCTTGTTTTCATACATTTTCTGATCTGCTGCCTTGTAGGCATCGGAGATATTTTCAAGGTCACATTCGCTGTCAAAAATGAAGAAGCCGTGGGCTATACTTATCCTGAATTCTTTGTTAGGTATGCTGTTGTGGTGCTCCATTTGGGAATTGAACTTCTGCAGATCATTGTCGCAGCGTTCCCTAATATTATCTCCCTGCATTATCACAGCAAATTCGTCTCCGCCTATTCTGAAGCATTCTCCTCCGTCCTCCTCAAAGGATCCGCTTACTATTTCAGCAGCCTTTATGATCATACTGTCGCCAATTGGATGTCCGAGATTATCGTTGACGAATTTCAGGTCATTGACGTCAAACATAACTATTCCCACAGGAGCCGAGCTGTCCTTGGAATTTTCAAGCTCACTTAGCCGCTCCTCAAATGCGGTGCGGTTCCCTATACCTGTCAGACCGTCATTATATGCGAGACGGCTCACAAATTCAGCCTGTGCCCCCATTTTTACGGCATTTATGGTGTTTTCAAGGCTGGAGCTGCCATAGCATATCGTAAAGATAAGCATACCTATACGCACGAACATGGCGCTGTCGCTTGTCTGTCCGGAATAATAACGAACCATATCTATTATAGCGGCGACAGCAATGCTGCAAAGTCCGACAGTCCTTAAAATTATATAAACATTGACGCCGTCTTTTCTGCTTCTTTGCACAGTAGTTTTAACCACCGAAGCGATCAGAAGTATTGACACTATGACCACATTTACATGAGAAAAAATAAGGGTTTCGTGGATATCCTTGATTCCAAGAAAATGAAGCGTCCAGCTCACCGCAAATCCCAATATGCACAGTCCTCCTAAAACAGGAACAACTAACTTGTTTTTAAACCCTATTGCCGCGTTGAGATACAGGATCAGCGCAAAAGGGATCAGCATAAGGGAGCAGCAGGACACCGTCTGCACCAGCCTGCTGGAGTCAAAAAAGAACTCAACAACATGAAGCTCCGCCAAACACCATATTGAAATGCATATCGAGAAAAGCCCAAGAAACAAAAGCTCATGATTTTTTTGATGCCGCATATTTATTGGGATATCGGCGATAGCAAGAAAAAGACCCACAAACAGCAGAAGAATACAGGTAATGAACGACACGAGCTTTTCTTTAAGTATGTTAAGAACAACTCCGCCCGAGCTGCCGATACGAAAGCTGTCTATACCGCAGCGGGCAGTCTCATACGCCGCTCTTATCCGTATTTCCACTTCCTTGCCAAGCTGCTCCGGAGTGATGTCAATGCTGTTCCAGCGCGTACCCGTGGAGTCAGTGTAGAAAATACTTTCACCGAATTCCGGCGTATATACCGGCTCGCCGTCGATATAGACGCTGTAAAAAATGTTTTTAGTTCTGAAAAAGAGTGCGCCTGCGTCACCGGAGTATGCCGGAAGCGTATTGAATATGCTTATCTCCTGATTGGAGGAAACTGTGTTAATTTTACGGAGCATTTCTTCATCAAGCTCGGTTCCGTCTGCGGTATGCCAGCCCTCCACGAAAGCCGCGGTTTTGTCATATTCCGCGTCTGCCAGCGATCCGGTATCGTTGTTTGCTGCAAGATACACAGTTACCCCTAAAAAAAACAACAGCATTATACAGAATATAAGATGAAATATCGAATCCCGTGATCTCATACCGCCGCCCCTTTTTTAAACAATATAATGGCTGACAGTTAAGGCGAGCCGTAATTATGTCGATCTTCCGGTTTCCGAACTGTCAGCCACACATTTGATTTGTTAGTCAAATTTTATTTATTATAACACACAAATTATGATATGTCAACATTTCAGATAAAGGAGTTCTGCTTCGCAATAATACTAATAACCATTAAAAAGTAGACAAGCTGCTTTTTAAGAGCATGGCTCCTTTGGGTATTGTATTGAACGTACATACCCACCGCCGCTGGCGGTTCCTTCGGCAAATCCGAAGGATTTTGACAGTAGATTTTATCTGCTGTCAAAATGGGTATTAGTATAAAATAGATCGCAAAAGAAAAGTCCTCAAAAATTTAACAGCTTTGTAATCCGGAATACAATTTCCTCCTGATCAGAGTTATAACAATCGGCACCACTTCATGAAGCAGTGCCGATTATTTTTTGGCTTATGTTGCCGATCTGAACGATGCCCATAAGACACCGACGGCATAACATAAGCAGTCATCTTTTTTCGATCGGTATCCAAAGCTCTCTGTAACGTTGATTGCTCTTATCTCTTCTAAACCAATGTGTTTTTATAAGTTCAGGTGCGTTAACAAGCTGATACCCGGATGTAGGAAGCCACTCGCTTGCAATTTTACGTCTCAGATCAAGAAAAACAAGGGTCGGATATGAGCATCTCTCGGTTTCAAATACTGCATAAGTGCATTTGGGAATTGTGATATTTTCAAAATGATGCGCAAATTCTTCGCCGAGAATACATTCTTTATTAAGGTTGTTTCTGTAATATTCCGTTAGCTGATTTGCGATATAAAAGTCATATCCGGTATCGTCGATGTTTGCAATAACATTATAGTCAGTTTCTATATCACCAGCCAAAGCGCCCAAAATGTATTGCAACGGTCTTGTTGTAACGTACATTCCTTTTTCCTGAGCTTCACGTTCCCCCGGAACACCGTCAAAATGCCTTTTGTAGCCTGTCAGGATCATCTCGTCCTTCTCTTTGATTCTGTAATTCATAATAGTACCGCCTTCCAAAGAAAATTTTAGTACAAGACGGGAAAATGATTTAAGGTTACTGCCGTTGTTTTTTGCCTGCGACGGCAATATACCATGGAATTTTTGAAAAGCTTTTGCAAAGCTGTCCGGACTTTCATAGCCATACTTCAGCGCAATATCTATCACCTTTGCATCACTTGCTGCCAACTCCGTACCTGCAAGAGACAACCGTCGGTTCCGAATATATTCACCGACCGTAAATCCGCAAAGAATACTGAACACACGCTGAAAATGATAGCTTGATGAAAAGCTTTGTGCTGCGACTGTATCGTAGTCGATGGATTCTGTCAGATTATCTTCAATATAGTCGATAGCTTTTTGCATTCCAATGACCCAATCCATATTATCCCTCCTTGTCTACTCACATTTTATCAAAAGACGGTTTATATTTCCCGATATTCTGTGCTGTGTGTCATCGGGTGATCTCAATTTATCATATTACAGTTGATTGTTCAAGTACCCAAAATATGTTTGGCTATTTATTGCCGTTGTAATTTTGGGCACAAAAATGTCCTGAAAACCGTATGGATTCAGGACTTTGTGTGGTGGGATCTTTGGCGTATGGTTTTTCATTGATGTCTTTTACTGCGAAAAAATTTCTTGAGAACAAACATATTTTAGGCGTAATTTGTGTCCAGCGATGCGGAATATGGTATTATACCACAAAGTTGGAATTATCTGCGAAGTAAAAATGACGATCTATGAGCGGCGAATTGTTTTGGTTGAAAATTAAAGGGCGAGATGTTCCTCGCCCCAATTATTCTTGTGTCCCATTGACAGAAAAGATTTTTTGGAGAACAAGTATAAAAATACGCTCTTGTTTGTTGGGAACGTATCAGCTGTCCGGCTTCCGGATTGTAACAAGGTTACCAAAAAGATTTCTTAAAAACAAACGCATCGTAGGCGTAGCACATGTCCAAAATTACGGTTTTTGCGAAGCAAAAATGACGGCTCTCGGCCGTCAAGTAATTTCGGACGAAAATTGAGGGGCGAGATGTTCCTCGCCCCGAAATTTTCATGTGACATCATTACCAAAAAGATTTTTTGGAGAACAAGTATAAAAATACGCTCCCGTTTATTGGGAGCGTATTAGCTGCCCGGCTTCCGGGCTGTGAGATCGTTACCAAAAAGATTTTTCGGAAAACAAGCATAAAATAACGCTCCCGCTGATTGGGAGCGTATTAGCTGCGGCGCTACGCCGCTGTATAAACGTTACCAAAAATATTTGAACCCCCATTTGGATTTCGGAACGACAGTATTCATTTCTTTGATTTTATTATAGCATATTGTTATACAAATTACAAGCTCTTTTTGTAAAAAGACACTTGCTTGTGAGAAACCTGTTGCTAAATTGACTTTAGCAGCACTGATTCTTTGTATTTCAAATCGAACGTAAGGGGTTCGGATTTCTTCTTTTTTCATGTTTGGCATCAGATTTTTAGCTGTTTTGAATTTGGTGTCCATTTTGAAATTCCGACTAATCTACCATGAAACCACATCAGAAAAGGTACTATAACAAAACGCCTGCCGTTGTCCGAACCTTGGGGGTTCAGATTTCGACAGGTGTTCAAATTACGACATGTTTTCAATTTGAACACCCATTTGGATTTCGGAACGACAATATTCATTACTTTGATTTTATTATAGCATATTGTTATACAAATTACAAGCTCTTTTTGTAAAAAGACACTTGCTTGTGAGGCACCTGTTGCTAAATTCCATTTAGCAACACAGGTTTTTTGCATTTCAAATCGAACGCAAGGGGTTCGGATTCCTTCTTTTTTCATATTTGGTATCCGATTTTGAGTTGTTGTAAATTTGGTGTCTATTTTGAAATGCGGATTGAATTACCTTAAAACCGCAGTATAAAAAGATTCATAACCAAAAACCTATCGTTTTCCGAACCGTGGGGATTCAGATTACGACAGGTTTCCAATTATTAACCAAACAACCTTTCTAACCAATAGAGATGGTGTAATCGATAAAGCTGGTATCTGTAATATATGCCTCGCATTCCACTAGGGCTTGATCCGGTTACAGTACCAACAAACACAAGTTTATCATAGGTGGTTGAAAATGCACTCTGACTAGTGGCATACATTTTATCTTCTATCAATTCGTAGCAGTATATATCAGAAAGCTCTATTTCAAAGCTTTCTTTTGATATAGAATCAATCGACTTTCCATATTTACAAAGGGATAAATAGTTCAGCACATTATAGTTCTTTATTGGACTAAAATAATCAAATTCTCCTAAGATTTCTGAATCATAAACACCATTGCTATTGGATGTAATCATCAAAGCGAGTTTGTTGCGCCTCGCTTCATATGAGCAAACGGAATTATATAACGACATAGCAATCTCGGTATTGCTGATTGTACCATAGCCGTGTGCATAACAATATGCCCGATTGATGATTGCATAGTCATTTTCTTTTAACTCTTCACTGGAATAAATAGAAAATGCCATTTGGTAATCTCCAGCATTAAAATACTGCTTTGCAAGGCTAAGCAAACGTGCTTCTTCTTCGGTTCCGAACTTGTAGTCAACTGTCTCATACCGTAGCGCATTATCCATAGAAATTGTTATGGAGCTATTATCGCCATACTGAATGATGTTAAAATCATCAAACTGAGTTATTTGATTATTGTTGATAGTGGTGTTGATGGTATTATTGATAGACGTAGCTGTATTCAATGTACAGATTGTAATCCCAAGTGTAAGGATTGCAACCAGCGAACTAATAATTGTGGAGATAGAAGCAAAAAAGTTGAGTGTATCACTATGCTTTTTTACTGCTTTCGATGACTGCGAGTCTCGTGATCACCTGCTTGCTTGTTCGTACTCTCCTGCTCACTTATTTTGTTTTATGCTCTCGTTCGCTCAAAGCTATTCCACCCTTCTGTAAAATATTCTTTGCAGAGACAATCACAGTGATATTTGCTTCACTTTAATATAAAAAATAATATATCTACATCTTAGTATATAGTATTTTAAAGTAAAATTTTATTTGTCAATAGGCAAAAAATCAGTGAGAGATGTGTAAATTTAATATGTTGAGTCGAATCAAACTTATACTTTAATGATTTATTAAAATCAACATCTAAATGAGATTTGTGATTTAGATGTTGTTTTTTTGACGTCAACCGAGGATAACTTGGAATTATCCTTATTGGAGTTCTGTTTAGTATTGATCTCTTACCATATTTTGAATGTCTTTAATATCAATGTTTCCTCCACTTATAACAAAGCAAACTTTTTCA
>JAAVIE010000002.1 GCA_014799325.1 Oscillospiraceae bacterium | reverse complement strand
GATGAGCATATTTACTTCAATGAAAGCTACAGGAACCAAAACTGTTAAAAAGATCGGTATCATGCCAAGCTCGGGTTCTTCCGACAGAAATATTGAAATGAAGAATGCTGCGGCTATTACAATGGCTATGCCGATGATCGTCCAGAAAACGCCCCATATTCCCGCAGGCTTTTTGAAAAAGCCCTCAAGACGGCTTCCCTCAAGCCCTTTGTTTATTATTCCGTGATAGGCGGTGTCGCACATATCGTTTTTGTAGCTGTGGTAGAAGCGCAGGCGGTATTCCCCCTGCTTTTCCTCCCAGAAAAAGTACTGTCTGCCCTTTTCGGGGAGGTTGTCTTCAAGCTGCTGCTCCGCTATGGCTGTTGATATTTTTTCCTTCAGTTCCTTTTCGGATAAGGGTGATTCAAATTCGGCGGGGATCTTTGCTATTTTTTTCATAATACCTCTTTACTTTACCTCTTTACCGTCGACAAGTACAAGAACAGGCTTTGTCAGCACGTCGTAAAATTCTCCGTCCATAACGGACAGATCTGCGTCCTTGCCTACCTCTATGCTTCCTACTCTGTTGTCAATTTCGGCTATTTTGGCGGGATTTATTGTGATAGCTTTCAGCGCTTCTTCCTTGTCTAAACCACCCTTAATGCAGACGCCTGCGGAAAGGGGAAGGTACTGAATGGGGATAACGGGGTGGTCGGTGCAGATAGCTATTTCAATGCCTGCTTTGTGAAGTCTTGCGGCGTTCTCTATGGACTGACGGCTCAGTTCGGGCTTGCTCCTGTCGCTGATAACTGGACCAACTACCGCTTTGGTGCAGCCTGCTTCCTTAAGCTCGTCGGCGACTAATCCGCCTTCTGTACAGTGTACAAGAACATAGCCTAAGTCAAACTCGTTGGCTATTCTTACAGCTGTGAAAATGTCGTCTGCACGGTGGCAGTGGATATGGGCTTTCAGATCTTTTTTCAGAAGGGGAACAAGAGCCTCGCACTTTGCGTCGTAGTCGGGCTTTGAACTTTCGTTGTCAGTGCCTTTGGTGGATTCGTACTTGTCGCAGTCAGCAATGTAGCGGTTGGCTTTGTAAAGCTGCTCTCTTATCACGCCTGCTGTTGCCATTCGGGTGGTGGGAGCTTCCTCACGGTCGTTGTAGCATCTTTTGGGGTTTTCGCCGAAAGCGAATTTCATTGCGGCGGGGGATTTTACTATTCTTTTGTCGATTCGGGGGCTGCCGTAGGTTTTCATGGCGATAAATTCACCGCCGATAGGGTTTGCGCTGCCCACACCCGTGAGAACTGTGGTAACGCCTGCCGCAGCTCCCTCAAAGAAACAGCGGTCGGTAGGATTTGCGGAGTCTATGGCGCGGAGCTGAGGGGTGGAGGGGTCGGAGATCTCGTTGCCGTCAGAGCCCTCAAAGCCCAGGCTGTCGTTGAACATACCAACGTGGCTGTGGCAGTCGATAAAGCCGGGGTAAAGGTTCTTTCCCTCTGCGTCAAAGGTATTAGGGTCAGTGGACTTTAACTCGCTCATAGCGCCTACTTCGGCTATTTTTCCGTTTTCTGTGCGGACATAGCCCTTTTCGATAATTCCTTTTTCGGACATTGTGTAGATTTTTGCGTTGATGATTAACATTTGGTGTTTTCCTTTCGTAATGCGTTTTTGCGTTATAATAAAGGCTTGACTTGTTCAATTACGGAGTTTGCAATATCGTTTCCTGTGCCTTCTGCTTTTATGGTGATCTTTGAATGAGCCTTATAAATTTTTTTGCGGGTCAGGAAGATCTGATAGAGCTGTTCTCTTGTATTATTTACCACAAGAGGACGGTTTGTGTCGTCCTTGATCCTGCCGTAGCAGACAGGGAAATGCGCGTCTATAAATACCGTCACACCTTGCTTGTTGGCGTAGGCGGCGGTGTCGGCGTTGATGAGAGTTCCTCCCCCTGTGGCTACTATGCAGCCCTCCCCCAGCTCTTTAAGGCATTTTCCTTCAAGCTCTCTGAAATAGGGCTCTCCCGACTGTTCAAAGATATCGGGAATGGTGCGGTTTTCCTTTTTAACGATATATTCGTCTAAATCAATAAAGGGGATCTCTAACTTTTTTGCTATCAGCTTTCCTGTGTGGGATTTGCCGCAGCCCATAAAGCCGCATAAAAATATACTTTTCATTGTTATGACCTTTCGCCCTTTTGCATTTTTAAACGAGCGCTTCCATATCTTTTATAAGAGTATCTATGTCGCTCTGCTTATATTCCGAGCCGTTCCAGATCTCATGAGCGGCTACTGCTTGCAGTACCAGCATTGCCATGCCTGTGGAGGCTTTGACTCCCATTTCCTTTGCGTATTTGGAAAGGGTGGTGTGGGTGGGGTTGTATATTGCGTCAAAGAGATAGGTCACATTTTGCAGCTGCTCTTTCTTTAAAGGGGAAAACTCGGTTTTGGGGTACATTCCCACGGGGGTTGCGTTGATGACCAGATCGTAGCCGCCCGACATTTCAGACAGGTTTATTACCTTGACTTGGTTATGGGGCAGGAGTTTTTCGATCTCGGACTTAATCCCCTCCGCAACAGGAATATCCTCGGTGCGGACTGCCATTGTCAGGTCTGCGCCCTGATATGCGGACTCTATCGCCATCATTCTGCCTACTCCGCCGCAGCCTAAAAGGCAGACCTTTGATTTAAGCGTTGCTCCAAGCTGTTCTACAGACTTCACAAAGCCTAAAACATCGGTGTTGTGACCTGTGCTTTTGCCATTTTCGTTTAGTATGCAGTTTACCGAGCCGTATCTTTTTGCGCCTTCGGACAAGTCGTCGCAGAAGTCGATTATGGGGATCTTGTGGGGAATTGTGATATTAAAGCCTTTCAGGGACTTTAAATGGTCGTAATGGCTTCTTAGCTCCTCGGGCTTGATTTCGGTCAGATCGTATTGGAAGTCGATCCCTGCCAGCTCAAAAAGCCTTGTGTGGATCTGTGGGGAAAGGGAGTGACCCAGAGGGTAGCCTATTAAAGCGTAGTTGTCTTTCATCTTTTTTGCCTTCCTTTTTGTGATATTGACACGTTTGGGGTTTTGGTATTTTTGATATGAACTGCTTTTACTTTTACTAAAGCGCTGTGCTTAATGTTTTGGTATTTTTTGATATGGATCGATTTTACACATTAAAGCGCCGCGTTTAAGGTCTCGGTATTTTCGATATTGACTGCCTTGACCTCTTTCAAGGTCTTGCCTACAAGTCCTGTGAGTACCTTTCCGGGTCCTAACTCTATGTAAGTGTCAAAGCCGTCCTCTTTCATGGCGTTCAGCTCGTCTGTGAATTTTACGGGGGAGCAGATGTGCTTTGCCATAAGCTCGGGCATATCCGAGAAGTCGGTAAGCTCTTTTCCTATAACGTTAGAGTAGAATTTTACCTTTGGTTGGCTGAACTTTATGTCCTTAACGGCTTCATTGAATTCCTCAGCGGCAGACTTCATCAGATCGGAGTGGAATGCAGCCGATACCGCAAGGGGCATTGCTCTCCTTGCGCCTGCTTCCTTTGCCTTTTCCGATGCTATGGCTATACCCTCTTTGGTGCCTGCGATAACTGTCTGTATGGGGGAGTTGAAGTTTACGGCGGTGACGTAGTTTCCTCCTGCCTTGACTTCCTCGCAGACCTCAACTACTTTATCGGCGGAAAGTCCTATAACTGCCGCCATTGCGCCGGGGTTTTCCTTTGCTGCCTTTTCCATTGCTTCGGAGCGGTATTTTATGGCTTTGTAGCCGTCCTCTAAGGACAGAACGCCGGAAGCAGCCATTGCCGCATATTCTCCCAAAGAATGACCTGCCACTCCCTCAAAGGCTATGCCTTTTTCCTCTGCAGCCGCCAGCGCAAGGAGGGAAACGGTGAAGATAGCGGGCTGTGATACTCTTGTCTGGGCAAGCTCCTCGGCTGTGCCCTCGCAGATCAGTTTCCACAGGTCGAAGTCAAAGGTGCTTTCTGCCACTTCCAAGATACTTTTTGCGCGATCGGGGAATTGCTCGGCAAGCTCCTTGCCCATTCCCGGATATTGGGAGCCTTGTCCTGAAAATAAAAAAGCTGTTTTCATAGGTTGAATTTATCCTTTCTGATTTAATATTGCTTTTTTGTCATTTTTGGTAGGTTTAAGGAAAATTTCTAAGCATAAAAAAAATAAATTTTGCTTTTATGACTGCTTTCACAGACTTTAAACGGTAAAATTAGGAAAATTTGCTGTTGACAAAAGCAATGTGTTTGAGGTAAAATAGAGTGAATAGTATTTTTAATTTTTCCTTTGTGAACATTATATACTATTTTTACTTTAAAATCAAGATATGTTTGTTTTATTTCAAAAGCAAAAAACATAAATACACAGAAAGAAGAAAAGCTATGCAGGGTATTAAAATTACAGGCACAGGAAGCTATATTCCCGACAGAGTTGTGACAAACGACGATTTTGCGAAATTTCTCGACACCTCCGATGAATGGATCTACACCAGGACAGGTATCAAAAGACGCTATTACAATACGGACAAGATGAATTTCCAGATGGGAGCTGCTGCGGCGGAAAGCGCTCTGAAAAGTGCGGGAGTCTCCGCAAAGGATATAGATCTCATCATTCTTTCCTGCTGTACTCCCGATTTCTTTTATCCTAACACCGCTTGTCTTATCCAAGGGCTTATAGGAGCGGACAATGCGGCTTGCGTTGATATAAATACCGCTTGCACGGGTTTTATCACCGCCCTTGACATGGCGAGAAGATACCTTTGTACAGGAGACCACACAAGAATATTGGTGGTATCCAGCGAGTTTCTGACAAGACAGCAGGACTTTACCGACAGAACCAGCTGCTTCCTCTTCGGAGACGGAGCTGGGGCTGTTGTGGTGGAAGCTGCGGACAAGCCCTTTTACAGCGTTATGGGAGCAAAAAGCGATCTGCTGGACGCTCTTTACTGCAAAATTGAATATACAAGCAATATGCCTTTGGAGGGCTTTACCGACTATGAGGGCTATTTAAAGGACAAGAATTTCAAGACCGTTGAGCAGAACCGTCACCTGCAAATGGACGGAAAGGCGGTTTACCGCTTTGCCGTAGACGCTATGGCGGAGTGTTTTGCAAAGGTTTGTGAAAAAGCAGGGGTCAAAAGCTCGGATATTGATATTGTTATTCCTCATCAGGCTAATCTTAGGATAATAAACTCTGCGCTGAAATCCATGGACGTTCCCAATGAAAGAGTTTATGTGAATTTAGAGGAGCACGGAAACACATCAAGCGCCTGCATTCCCACCATTCTTGATGAGATAAACGGCAAGGGCGTTTTGACTGAGGGAAAGAAAATGGCTTTGGTGGGCTTTGGCGGCGGACTTACCTACGGTTCTATATACATGGAGCTGTAAATGGCATCACGGATCATGCACCTTTGTCTGGCGGAGGAGCTGGAAAAGGTCATTAAGATAAGAAACAGGAATAATTTCCGTATAGGTCATATTTTGCCCGACGCGGTCATGACTGCCGATAAAAAGCAGGTCAATACACATTTTATCAGGAATTTTGAAGAAAAGGGCAGATATTACAAGATTTTCGATCATTACGGATTTTATGACAGGTTTAAGGCGTTTTTGCCTGATGATGAGATATTTTTGGGCTATTATTTTCATCTGATCGAGGACAATATTTTTCGGAGAGTTTTGTACACAGATTTAAAAATGATGAACAGACGGGGCGACAGCAAGTTTTTAAAGGAGCTGTATTCCGATTACGGACTTTTAAACGGTGTGCTTATTGAAAAATATTCCTTGAAAAATGATTTGGATTTGCCGAATGCGTTTATGGACTGTAAAATAAATGATATTTATAACTTTGAGTTGATTGAATTTTTGAAGGATATGGACAAGGATTTTTGTGACGATGCCTGCTATAAGGGAGAAACTCCGAAAATCTTTACGGAAAGTATAACAGATAGCTATTTTAAACAATGCGTAGACGTTTGCTTGGCGGAATATGAGTGTTTACTTAAAGGAAAGCGGTATTTATCGGAAAATGAGCTTGCTTTTGAGATAAACAGCAGAAGCTGACAAGCTATCAGTAAGGCGTTTAGGCGTTTGGCTTGGATGCAAATAGTTTTTACAAATAGTATAATACACTATATAATAAAAACGGTATGTAATTATAAAACAAAGCTAAAGGGTAAAAACAATTATTAAGGAGAAGATTATGACAACTCTCGACACAAGGATCACAAGACTTTTAGGCTGCAAGTACCCCATTCTTCAGGGCGGTATGGCTTGGGTAGCTGAAAGCACCCTTGCAAGCGCCGTTACCAACGCAGGGGGCGTTGGTCTTATTGCAGGCGGCTCTGCTCCCATTGACTATCTCCGCGAGCAGATCAGAAAGACCAAGGCGGCGGTGGGCGACATGCCCTTTGGCGTGAATATCATGCTGATGAGCCCCAACGCGGAGGATCTGGCGCAGCTCGTTATTGACGAGGGCGTTCCTGTTGTCACCACAGGCGCGGGAAATCCCGGAAAGTTTATGGAGAATTGGAAGAAAGCAGGGATCAAGGTTATCCCCGTTGTTCCCTCCGTTGCTCTTGCAAAGCGTATGGAGAGGGCAGGGGCTGACGCAGTTGTTGCCGAGGGTACCGAAAGCGGCGGTCATATCGGCGAAAATACCACAATGTGCCTTGTTCCTCAGGTAGTTGACGCTTTGGAGATACCCGTTATCGCTGCCGGCGGTATTGCGGACGGTCGTGGAATTGCCGCAAGCTTTATGTTGGGCGCGGAGGGCGTTCAGCTTGGTACAAGATTTTTGGCTGCAGAGGAATGTCAGGTTCACCCCACTTACAAGCAGCTTGTTGTTGACGCTAAGGACACAGACAGCGTTGTTACGGGCAGGTATACAGGTCACCCCTGCCGTAATGTCAAGACTAAGTTTTCGAAGAAGCTGGCAACAGGCGAGCGTGACGGTTCTCTTACACCCGAACAGTTTGAGGAGATCACTCTCGGTTCTTTGAGAAAAGCGGTGCAGGACGGAAATCTTGACGAGGGTTCTTTCCTTTGCGGCGCTATTGCGGGACTTGTTAAGAAGGTTGAGCCTGCTAAGGATATGATAGAGGAGATGTTCAGAGAGGCAGAAGAGCTTCTTAAAAAGTAAGATATATTTATAGCACAACATCTCTAAATAAGGCTCTTAATCGCACAACTTTTCTGATAGCACGAATTTCAAAAATCGTTCGAGCTTAGAGTTTTGCCCAGCTTTTCAAGCAAAACTCTAAGCTCGGACGGATAGTAAACTTTTATTAAAATTACCCAGTTTTTCAAGTAATTTTAATAAAAGTTTACGGTTTTGAAATTCTTTTCAAATCAGTAAATTACCGCCAACTTTCCTAAGAGCGGATCACCACTCGCACAACTTCCCGAAAAGCGGGCATAAATCAGCACAACATTCTTGAGAGAAATATAAAAAACGAAAGGAAAAATAAAAATGGCAGTTGCAGTAATAACAGGCTCGGCAAGAGGTATAGGAGCGGCTATCGCTTTAAGACTGGCAAAGGACGGTTTTGACATCGCACTGAACGATGTAAGCGAAAAATCCTTTGAAAATAACGATATTATGGATCAGATAAAGGCGGTTGGCGTTAAGTGCGAAAAGTTTATCGCCGACGTTTCAAAGGCGGATCAGGTTGAGGCTATGGTCAAGGCTGTAAAGGAGCAGTTCGGCTCTATCGACGTCCTTGTGAACAACGCAGGAATCACTCGTGACGGTCTTTTGGCAAGAATGAGCGAGGAAAATTACGATCTGGTTATTGCCGTAAATCAGAAAAGCGTGTATAATATGATGAGATACGTTGCCCCCATTATGATGAAGCAGAGAAGCGGCAGGATCATCAATATGTCCTCTGTGGCAGGGCTGCACGGAAATGCGGGACAGTTCAACTATAGCGCTTCCAAGGCGGCAATTATCGGTATGACAAAGTCTGCGGCTAAAGAGCTTGGCAGCAGAGGTATCAATGTAAATGCCATTGCCCCCGGATTTATCAGCACTCCTATGACCGATCTGCTTACTGAGGAGCAGAAAAAGGCTATTTTGGAGATGATAGCCATGAAGCGTTACGGAAATGTGGAGGAGATTGCAGGCGTTGCTTCCTTCCTTGCAGGCAAGGATTCTTCTTATGTAACCGGACAGGTTATCGAGATCAGCGGCGGTCTGTCTATGTAATTGTTGTTCTATAAAATTATATAAAAAACTTTACCCATAAATACGGGTTTGGAGAATGCTTTTGAGAATATGGCATTTTCCCCGCAAAAGAAAGGATATTTATGAGAAGAGCAGTCGTAACAGGAATGGGCGTTGTAAGCCCTATCGGAAATACTCTTGATGAATTCTGGAAGAATATTGAGGAGGGAAATCACGGTTTTTCCCTGGGTCAGTGGTTCCCCGAACAGAGCGAGGAAGTGAACGTTTTCGCTGATGTAAAGGACTTTGACCCTTCCGAGTATATCGACAAGAAGGAAAGGCGCAGAACGGATCTTATGGCGCAGTATGCGGTCTATGCAGCTAAGAAGGCTTTGGAGGACGCAGGTTCCGGTTTTGAGGATATTGACCCTTATAAGAGAGGGGTAATCATCGGCAGCGGTATCGGCGGACTGCACACCAGCAACGAGCAGATACAGACCTACCACGGCAAGGGAAATCAGAAGGTAAGCGTTTTCACCATTCCTATGATGATAGGAAATATGGCTGCGGGTACTGTGGCTATAAAGACAGGCTTCAAGGGCGTTAACTACTGTCCTGTTTCCGCTTGCTCCAGCGGCGCTCATGCTGTGGGAGAGGCGTTCAGAGCCGTTAAGTACGGAAATGCTGACGTTGTGCTGGCGGGTGGTTCCGAGGCTTGCCGTTTGGGATTTGCTTTTGCGGGCTTTAACAATATGCATGCTATTACCAAAAGCACCGATGTGAACAGGGCTTCCATTCCTTTTGACAAGGAGAGGAGCGGATTTGTTCTCGGTGACGGCGCAGGTATTCTTGTTATTGAGGAATACGAACATGCCAAGGCAAGGGGCGCTAAGATATATGCGGAGATCGCAGGCTACGGCGCTACCTGTGACGCTTACCATGAGACTTCCCCCGACCCTAACGGAGAGGGCGGCGCTAAGGCTATGGAGTTTGCGGTCAAAGAGGCAGGAGTTCCTTTTGAAACTATAAATTATGTAAACGCTCATGGAACTTCTACCGCTATCAATGATAGGACAGAGACGGCGGCTGTTAAGAAAGCCTTTGGCGACCATGCTTATAAAATGGTTATGAACAGCACAAAGTCACTTACGGGTCATCTGTTGGGCGCTGCAGGCGGCGTGGAATCTATCGCCGTTTGTCTCCAGATGCAGCACGGACTTGTTCACGCTACAAGGGGACTTGAGGTGGACGATCCCGAATGTGATCTTGATAACTGCAAGGGCGAGAACCGCAAAATGGTTATTACCGGAGCGGTAAGCAACTCCCTTGGATTTGGCGGACATAATGTAAGTCTTTGCTTTTTGCCCGTTGACAGATAAGCAGATAACGGATAACAAGTCAAGACGACAGATAAAAAAAGCTGTAAGGCTTTGCTGAAAGGAAAGACTAACTATGAACAAAAAAGAACTTCTTGAAACTGTTGAGGCTTTAAGTGAGCAGATCAACAAGGCTGAGCTGGACGAGGTGGAGGTTGAGACTGAGGAATTCCGCATCAGACTTTCTAAAAGACCGCCTATGCCTCCTGTTCCTCCCATGCCTCCAATGCCTCCCATGGCTGCGCCCGGGCTTGCGCCTGCCGTTGCCACTGCTGCTGTTGATGTGGCTGTAAAGAGTGGGAATACAGGCTCTTCCGAACCTGCTCATAGCGGAAAAATTATCAAATCTCCTATTATAGGTACATTCTATGCCTCTGCCGCTCCCGGAAAGCCTGCTTTTGTAAGCGTGGGCTCAAAGGTAAAGAAGGGCAGCGTGGTTTGCATTGTTGAGAGTATGAAGCTGATGAACGAGATCACCAGCGAGTTTGATGGTACTATCGCAGAGATATATGTCAGTGACGCACAGGCTGTTGAGTATGATCAGCCTTTGTTTAGACTTGATTGATAATTGATAGGTTGGCTGATTAGTCAGATTGCAGATTTAAGATAAAAATGCCATTTTGGAAAGGATATAAAGTTATGCCTTTAATGACACAAGATGAGATCAAGGAAATAATACCCCATAGAGATCCCTTTTTGCTGATAGATACCATTGAAGAAATGGAAGTGGGCAAAAAGGTTGTTGCCACAAAATATATGAAGCCCGACGAATTCTGGTTTAAGGGGCATTTCCCTGACTATCCCGTGGTTCCCGGAGTGCTTATGCTGGAAATGATGGCGCAGGCAGGGGCGGTGGCTATGCTTGCTATGCCAGAAAACAAGGGTAAGCTTGGATTTTTCGGTGGCGTTAAGGAAGCTAAGTTCCGCAGACAAGTCAAGCCCGGCGATACTCTTAGGATCGAGGTCGAGATAATCAAAATTAAGGGTCCTGTGGGCGTTGGTAAGGGAATTTGCACTGTTGAGGGTGAAAAGGCTGTATCGGGTGAGATCAGTTTTGCTATTAAGTGAGAATAGAACAACTGTTTTGAGAGCGGGTCACTAATTGCACAACTGTCCTGACAGAGCGTGAAAAACCGGCACAACACTCTTAAAAGCGGGGTGCCTATTAGCACAACTGTCTTGACAGCACGAATTTCAAAAATCGACCAAGTTTAGAGTTTTGCCCAGCTTTTCAAGCAAAACTCTAAACTTGGTCGGATAGCAAACTTTTTTAAAAAATTTCCCAGCTTTTCAAGAAATTTTTTAAAAAAGTTTGCGGTTTTGAAATTCTTTTTAAATCAGTAAATTATCACCAGCTTTCCCGAAAAGCGGGCTTCTGTTCGCACAAGTTTCTTGAGAGAACTCAAATCAGCGCACAAGTTCTTGAGAAAACTCAAATCAGCACCAAATTTCTTGAGATAACCCAAATCAGTACCAAGTTTCTTGAGAGAACTTAAATCAGCGCCAAGTTTCTTGAGATAACCCAAATTAGCGCTAAGTTTCTTGAGATAACCCACATCAGCACCAAATTTCTTGAGAGAACTCAAATCAGCACCAAATTTTTTGAGATAACCCAAATCAGCACCAAGTTTCTTAAGAGAACCAAAACCAACACCAACTTTCCTAAAAACACACACCCAACACCGACTTTTTTAAGAACAAAAACGAGGAATTGTTTTAAATAAAAAATAACAGAGGTTCTTAATGTTCACAAAAATACTTATTGCTAACCGCGGGGAAATTGCACTCCGCATAATCAGAGCCTGCCGCGAAATGGGGATAAAGACCGTTGCGGTCTATTCCACCGCCGACAGAAACGCTCTTCATGCGCAGATCGCGGACGAGGCTGTCTGCATCGGCTCTGCCGCTACCAAGGACAGCTATATCAATACAAAGGCTATTATTGCCGCCTGCGAGGTGACGGGCTGTAAGGCTATTCACCCGGGCTTTGGCTTTTTGTCGGAAAGCAGCGCTTTTGTGCGGCTGTGCGACAAGTGCGGCATAAAGTGGATAGGTCCTACCGCCAAGGCTATTGACGCTATGGGTGACAAGGCCAACGCAAAAAGCACCATGAAAAGCGCGGGAGTGCCTGTTGTTCCCGGCTCCGAGGGCATTATCACAAGCATGGAGCAGGCAAAAACGCTGGCTGCTGAGATCGGCTATCCCGTAATGGTAAAGGCATCTGCGGGCGGCGGCGGAAGAGGCATACGCAATATAGAGGACGAATCCGAGCTTGAAGAAAAGATACTTGAAGCCAAGCAGGAAGCAAGGCAGTTTTTCGGCAACGACGATGTGTATCTTGAAAAGCTTATCATAAATCCAAAGCATATCGAAATACAGCTTCTTGCAGACGAGCATGGAAATGTGGTATACTTAGGCGAGCGCGACTGCTCTTGTCAAAGAAGGAATCAGAAGCTGCTGGAGGAAAGCCCTGCGGTAATTATGACAGAGGAGCTTCGCAAAAGAATGGGTGAGGCGGCTGTTAAGGCGGCTAAAGCTTGCGGCTATACTAATGCGGGTACTGTGGAATTTCTTGTGGATAAGGACAAGAACTTCTACTTTATGGAGATGAATACACGTATCCAGGTTGAACACCCTGTCACCGAAATGGTAACGGGTATCGACCTTATAAAGGAGCAGATAAAGATCGCGGCAGGAGAGCCTTTGAGCTTTGGGCAGGAGGACGTTCATCTTGACGGACACGCCATTGAGTGCAGAGTCAATGCGGAGGATCCTGCAAAGGGTTTCCGCCCTTGCCCAGGAAAGATAAAGTCCATTCATTTGCCCGGCGGATTCGGTGTTAGAATAGATACGGCGGTTTATCAGGGTTATGAGATCCCGCCATACTATGACAGCATGATCGCCAAGGTCATAGTAAAGGGCAAGGACAGGAATGAAGCTATTCAGAAAATGAAGGTGGCTTTGTCGGAATTTTTGATCGAGGGTATCACCACAAATGTGGATTTCCAGCTCAATTTACTGAGGGATCCCGATTTTGAGAAGGGTGATTTTGATATAGGCTTTCTTAACAGGAAGGATCTGACGGGGAAGCACTAAGTAATTCCCCAAAAAATTCGGATAACAGATTTTTTTAAAATACGTTTGATAAGGTGGGATCAGATTGCTTGAAGATCTTTTTAAAGTTGTAAGAGCAAGATTTAACGATGACAGCCCGGAGGAGAAAAGCGACAAGCCCTCCGACGATGTTAATATTCCAAAAAATCTGCTTTTTAAATGCCCCCGCTGCGGTACTGTGGCGTATATGGAGGATTTTGAGAAAAACCGCAAGGTGTGCGCAAACTGTAACTATCATGCAAGGCTTACCTGGCAGGAGAGATTGCAGCTTACCGCCGATCCTGATACTTTCAAGGAATTTGACGCCAATATGATCGGCAAGAATCCCATTGATTTTCCCGATTATGAAAAGAAGATCAAGGAGATGCAGCAGAAGTGCGGCACTAAGGAAGCTGTGGTAACGGGTGAATGTGAAATTCACGGCTACAAATGCGTAATAGGCATAATGGACAGTAATTTCCTTATGGCAAGCATGGGCAGTGTTGTAGGTGAAAAAATCACGCGTGTCTTTGAGTACGCTACCGAAAAAAAGCTGCCTGTGATCCTCTTTACTGCCAGCGGAGGTGCAAGAATGCAGGAGGGCATAGTTTCCCTTATGCAGATGGCTAAGACCAGCGGAGCTATTGCCCGTCATAATCAGGCGGGACAGCTGTATATCACCGTTCTGACCGATCCGACCACAGGAGGGATTAACGCTTCCTTTGCAAGTCTTGGCGATATTATTATTGCCGAGCCAAAGGTTTTGGTGGGATTTGCAGGGCGCAGAGTTATTCAGGACACTATAAAGCAGCAGCTGCCCGACGATTTCCAGACTGCGGAATTTATGCTGGAGAACGGCTTTGCGGATATGATCGTTGAAAGAACTATGATGAGAAGGACTTTGGCGAGAATTATGAAGCTGCATAATTATACCAGAAGCAGAGATTGACATTTTTTAAAAAAAAACTACGGTTTTGAAATTCTTTTTAAAAGAAAGGTCAAGATATGAACAAGCTTACGGCTACCGAAAGGCTGTCCTTGATACGGCATAAGAACCGCCCTACGGTAAATGACTATATTCCCGAAATTTTCAATAACTTTCTTGAACTGCACGGCGACCGCTATTTTGGGGACGATCACGCTGTTTTAGGGGGAATTGCAACTCTCAACAGCATACCCGTTACGGTTCTGGCGCAGGTCAAGGGAAGAAATATTGAGGAAAACAAACGCACCAACTTTTCCATGCCCCACCCAGAAGGCTACCGCAAGGCGTTAAGGCTTGCCAAGGAGGCGGAAAAGTTCCACAGACCTGTTATCTGCTTTGTTGACACGCCGGGAGCGTTCTGCGGTGTTGAAGCGGAAAAGAGAGGTCAGGGCGAGGCTATTGCGCGGAATTTAATGGAGTTTATGACTTTGCGCACTCCTGTTGTCACCGTTATTTTGGGTGAGGGGGGAAGCGGCGGCGCGCTGGCGCTGGCTGTGTGCGACGAGCTGGCTATGCTGGAAAATGCGCTGTACTCCGTCATCTCTCCCAGGGGCTTTGCTTCTATTTTGTGGAAAGATCCCGGCCGGGAGAAGGAAGCCTGTGAGCTTATGAAGATCACTGCGGAGGATCTGTTGAACTTCGGCGTGTGCGACCGCATTATTTCAGAGGCTATGGGAGGCGCGCAGAACGATATGAAGCTCACTGCGTCAAACATCAGCGAATATTTATCGGAAGCAGTTACAAGATTTTCCAAAACGGATATTGACATACTGCTTGAAAATAGGTATAATAGGTTCAGGAAAATCGGAATGTTTGAGGAATAAGGATCAACATTCTGTTTTATTCCCAAAAAGGGCGGTTCTCAAAGAGAATAATGTTTTCTTTGCGAAATGCCTTTATCGGTTTTTAAAGTTCTTTAAACAGGAGCTTTGCTCCGAGAAAAAAATCAAAATTTTTGGAGGAATTTCTATCATGGTATTTGAAAAGGTAAAGTCCATTATTATGGATCAGCTTGACGTTGAAGAGGACAAGGTTACACTGGACGCTGTTATTCAGGACGATCTGGGCGCAGACAGCCTTGATATCGTTGACCTGGTCATGAGCTTTGAGGAAGAGTTCGACACCGAGATCCCCGATGATCAGGTCGAGAACATCAAGACCGTTGGCGACGTTGTTAAGTACATTGAGGATCATATTGACTAAGCACTTCTTTTAAAACAAGAATATTGTAACAGCTTGTATAAAAAGCCCAAAGTTATAAATTTCGGAGGGAAAAGAGGCTTGGAGAAAAACCGTCAGGGTTTTTCTCCAAATTGAGATCAGAAGCCTATGATTTTCAGCAAAGCTGAAAATCTAAAAATCGAGTCATAGCTTTGCTATGACCGATTTTTATTTTTGGCGGCTTTGCCGCCAAAAATGGCGTCAGCTTGTAGGAAAACCGACCAGCGGGAGGTTTTTCTACAAGCTGATTGTAATTAAACCGCTTGACGCTGATCGTTAAGCGGTTTTGTTTTTTCGGTTACAAAAATCGGTTGCATAAATTTTTTATTGTGAAGTTTCAGTTTAGTAAAATGCACATAAAAACACCTTAAATTTTGGTTTCATTTCTGTAGAAAATGGCGAAAAAGTTATTGATTTTATGCTCTTATTATGGTAAAATATTATGATAATGGGAGTGAATGTGCCGCGGTTTTTACCGCTTGACTATAAAATTGCAAACCCGTTGAATAATGTTTTGTTCCGTGAAAGGAGTATGTGCGGATAGAGATCCTTATCCGCAGATAATGATAAAATGGAAATAGCTATTGTTGTATTATCTTCGCTTTTACTGATCTGCTGTATCGTCAGCGGATCAATGCTGATAAGTCTTCGAAACAGTCTTAAAACTGAGAGAAACCGTTTTGACAATATCACCGACAGCATTTTTGATTACAAAATGGTGTGGTCGGAGGATCTTTCCTATATCGAATTCGGAAAGAAGCTGGTTAACCTGCTGGCAAACTGCGGGCTTGCTCCCGATAAGAATTACATAAAAAGCGTTTTCGGCGACAGTGCCATGAGCAATGACGGTGAAATGTCACTTTGCGTCAACGCGCTGAAAAGAAGCGGCACCGTGTCGGAGTATTACTCCTCGGACGGCGTCAGCGGACTTATTCATTGGAGAAGCGTTTCCTTTACCGAGAAAGACGGAAAGCTCAAAATATGCTCCCTTGGCAGAGATATTAGCGGAGAAACTATTTCCAGAAAAGTTGATGAGGAGATGAGGGCGGAGCTTTTGGGCGAGTTTGACAATCTCAGGAGAGCGGAGGAAAATGCCCAGGCAAGCATTTTTTCCTTTATTTCCGAGGGAGAAAATATTTTTGTCAAGACCTCGCCGCGGCTTTGTGGACTGTGGGGCTTTGAGGATACGGACACTATTCCCTTGGACGGCTTGTATTCTTTGATGAAGCCCGAAAATATTCTTGAAGTGCAGAGAGATGTTGCAAGGTTTTTGTCGGGGGTCAGCGAGGAGATCTATGCGGACGCCTCTATCAAGACAACTTCGGGAGCGTACCGCAATTATACCATACAGTGCCGCTTTAACAGGGGCATCACTGATTACCGTTATTTGAGGACGGGACTTATCTTAGATACCACCTCGGGCAGGTTCAGCCGTGAGGAGGCTTTTAAGGACAGGCAGAAGGATCTTATCACAGGGCTGTATAACCGTACAGGCTTTATGCTGGAGGGTAAGATACTGCTGGAGAAATTGCAGTCGGAAAACCGCTCCGCAGTTTTGGTTTGTATCCATGTTACAAGACTGAGAAAAATTTCTATGCTGTTTGGTATTGAGATCAGCGATATTCTTTCCAAGCTGTATGCGGAAACTCTTACAAGGCTCACTCCCAATGACTCCGTTATCGGAAAGGTGGGAGCGGAGGACTACGCCCTTATCTATCAATGTGGAGATAAGGAAGAGGTCGAAAAGCTGATGAAGAAAATCAGCATCGTTGTGGAGAACCACTGCGATAATAATACTCTGCCTGCGGTGTTGAAGGAGCAGTCTACATTTTTGGCAGGCGCTTGCTTTTCTGACGGCAGCGACGATATTTCTTCCATTTATAATAAAGCCAGTGTTACCCTGTTCAGCGGAAGCCGTGAGCCCGGAAAGATATGCTGTTATTTTGATCCGGAGGTTGAGAAAAAGGTTTCGGGCAGGGATATTGTTGAGAATGAGATCGGCGAGGCTTTGAAGCACGGCGAGCTGGAGCTGTACTATCAGCCAAAGATCAGCATCAAGACAGGGCAGATCGTGGGCGCTGAAGCGTTGATGAGGTGGAATCACAGGACCCAGGGTCTTATTATGCCTAACGAATTTATCCATATTGCCGAGGAAATGGGAATTATCTCCAAGATCGACGAATGGGGACTGCTGCAGGCGTGCAAGCAGAATAAGATATGGCAGGATAAGGGCTATCCCCCTGTAACTATCAGCGTCAATATGTCACAGGCGCAGTTGTATCAGACCGATGTGGTGGCTTCGGTGAAGAATGCTTTGGAGGAATCGGGCATTGCTCCGCAGTATATTGAGGTCGAGCTTACCGAAACCATGGCTATGGTGGATATTGACCGCACTATCAGCGTACTTAATTCTTTGAAGGAATTGGGGGTGTCTATATCTATGGACGACTTTGGAACAGGTTATTCTTCGCTGTCGTCGCTGAAAATACTGCCTATTGATCTGCTGAAGATCGACCGCAGTCTGGTTTATGATATTGAGACAAATATGACCGCGCGGCATATCACCAAGGCTATTTGTGAGCTGGGTAAGGCTATGGATCTTACGTTGCTGGCAGAGGGTGTGGAAAATACCGCGCAAAGGGATATTCTGGAGGAATTGGGCTGCGATATTATTCAGGGATTTTTGTACAGTAAGCCACAGCCTGCTGCGGTGGTGGAGAGGAATTTCCTTATTCCTGCGCTTGAAAGGGCTAAGGCAGGCGAGAGGGAGAATAAAGCCTGATAGCATGAATTTAAACTCGTGCCGATTTGGATCCTCTCAGGAAAGTTGGCGGTAATTTACTGATTTAAAAAGAATTTCAAAATTCCGACAATGAATGCTCAAACTGTCTGCTCAAAGCGTTGACGTCCTGTCAACGCTTTGGGCAGACAATGTCTCGTTCTTGGGGTATGGTGCAAGCGCCATTCCTCTTCATTTTCGGAACCGTCCACGATTTCTGTAGGAAATCGCGGATTTACGAAGTAAATCACAGACATCTTTTGAAATTCGTGCTTTCAAAAAAGTGGCGTGAGTGGAAGCCCACTTTTAGGAGTGTTGTGCCTTTTTTGCAGTTTTTTATTGTGCTTTCAAGAAACTTGGCATAGAAATATAATTCTTTTAAAAAGGAGACTATATGATAAATCGCAAACAGATGAGAGTTGCCGCAATACATGACCTGTCGGGTTTCGGACGCTGCTCTTTGGCTGTAATTATGCCTGTGCTGAGTGCTATGGGCATTCAGTGCTGTCCTGTGCCTACTGCGGTGCTGTCTACGCATACGGGTGGATTTGAGGATATTGCTATAAAGGATCTTACCGATTATATTGCGCCTGCTCTTGCACAGTATAAAAAGCTTGGGATAGGCTTTGATTCTGTGTATAGCGGGTTTTTGGCTTCCGCTGAACAGATAGACCACTGTCTTGAATTTTTTTCCGCTTATAAGGACAGTCTGAAAGTGGTTGATCCTGTAATGGGGGATCATGGGAAGCCATATCGGACTTATACTCCCGAATTGTGCAAAAGAATGGGGGAACTGGTGAATGTGGCTGACGTTATTACGCCTAATCTGACTGAAGCCGCTATTCTTTTGGGTGAAAAATATCCTCCCCAGCTTACTGCGGCTGAAGTGAGGAGCTGGTTGGCGCGGCTTTGCGAGAGGGTAAAGGTTGCGGTGATCACAGGCGTTCCTTTGGCGGAGGGTGTTATTGCCAATGTGGGCTGTGATCGGGAGAAAGGCGGATTCTGGCGTGTGGACTGCGATTATGTTCCTGCAAGCTATCCGGGTACCGGGGATATTTTTGCAAGTGTGCTGACCGGGGGACTGCTTTCGGGAGACAGTTTGCCTATTGCTATGGATAGGGCTACTATGTTTACGCAGATCGCTATAAAGAATACGTACAGCTATGGGCTTGAACCCAGGAACGGGGTTTTGTTTGAGCCTTCTCTTGGGTGGCTTATCAGCGGGAATGCGCCTTGCGGGTTTAAAAAGCTGTAATTTTTGATTTAATATACTGCGTTTGGAGTTCTTTATGTTTGAGTTTACGGATAAGTTTGATGTTATTGAAGGCGAGGGGCTTGTACTTAGGATAATTGAAAAGAATTCGGGTGACGATAAGATGATCCCCTTTTATTATTACGATGTTTTTCGGAAGTCGGATATGCAGGCTGTGGGAAAGATCAGCGTCAGAATAGGGAATAATTTTCATTCTTATTATAACGGTCATATCGGGTATGAGATCTTTGAAGAATTTCGGGGAGCAGGGCTGGCTTGTAAGGCTTGCCGCGAGGTGCTTTCTGTGGCGAGGTTTCATGGTATGGAGTTCGTTTATTTTACCTGTGATGAGAGCAATGTGGGTTCGCAGAAAACTATTGAAAGGCTTGGGGCGGAATTTGTGGAATGCGCTGAAGTGCCGAGGGAGTATTTTGCTTGGTATGAGGGTATGGAGAGACAGTTGATCTATAAGTTGAAATTGCAATAAAAACATAAAACATTACAAAGGTGCCAATATGTTTCAGTTTACAGATAGGTTTGATATTATTGAAAACGATGAATTGATATTGCAGATAACAAAAAAATTCTCCGCTGATGATAGATTGATTCATTTTTATTATTATGATATAGTCAGAAAATCGGATATGAAAAGGGTTGGAAATATCAGAGTCAGAATAGGCAACAATTTTCATTCGTATTATAACGGACATATAGGATATGAGATTTTTGAGGAGTACCGAGGAAAGGGACTTGCATATAAGGCTTGCAGAGAGGTGCTTTGTGTTGAGCGATTTCACGGCATGGATTTTGTTTATTTTGCTTGTGATGAAAGCAACATTCCTTCCAAAAAAACTATTGAAAAGCTCGGAGCGGAATTTATTGAGGCTGCCGATGTTCCAAAGGAATATTTCGCATGGCGTGAGGGAATGGAGAGGCGGTTGATATACAAGCTGAAATTGTAATAAAAATATAAAACAGTCTCATTGCATAATTAAGTGCGGTGTGTTAAAATGCTTTTTGAAATCTTTTGAAGTACCGAAAAGGAGAATTGCTATGGCTAATGAGAACAAAAAGGATTTTAACGCAATGCTGAACGACAGCAAGGATATGCCGAAAATTCAGATCATTACCGATAAGGGCAGTATTGAAAAGTACGGCGGTGACAAAATGTACTTTGCTCCGCCTATCGATTATGACAGGGTAATGAAAAAAGTGCCTTACGGTAAGCTTATTACTGTGGGGGAGATACGGGAGTTTTTTGCAAAGAAAAACAAGGCTGATTTTACCGAGCCCATAACAGCGGGGATCTTCGTTTCTATTGCTGCTTGGGCGAGTTTTCAGCGGAAAGAGGACAAAACGCCTTTCTGGAGGACATTGAAGGCGGGAGGGGAGCTTAATCCCAAATATCCCGGCGGCGTGGAGGAGCAGAAGAAAAAGCTTGAAGAAGAGGGGCATACCGTGATTAAAAAGGGAAGGATCAATATCAGGTATTATGTAAAGGATTATGACAAGAGTCTATTTATGATCACATGAAATGTTTGTTTATACAAATTGCAAAAATATATTATCCGATGATAAAAATAGTGTAAATATATAACAAAATGCAAGAAATGAAATAAAAACTTGCAAAAATTCCTTGACATTATCCCAAAAATGAATATAATATTAAATGTGGAGCAAAGGAGCTTAAACATTCCGAGGCAAATCGGTGTGTTTAAGCTCCTTTAGTTTTTAGAAAAAGAAAGGGGCATTTTATATGACATCATCTGCTATGAGGTTAATGGCGGAGGCTGCCGAGGCGACAAATATCACGGAGGCGGTAAACGAGGCATTAGGCTCGGCTATTTTCGGAACGACGGGCGTTTGGTTTTTAATAGGCGCTGCCTTGGTATTCTTTATGCAATGCGGCTTTGCAATGGTGGAAAGCGGCTTTACAAGGGCGAAGAATGCAGGTAACATTATTATGAAAAATCTTATGGATTTTTGTATCGGAACGGTCACTTTTACGCTTTTGGGTTTCGGTTTGCTGTGCGGTGAGGACGCATTTTTCGGTCTTGTGGGTATTCCCGATTTAAGGATCTTCACCGATTATGCAAATTTTCCTTGGCATAATTTTGTTTTTAATCTGATTTTCTGCGCTACCACCGCAACTATTGTTTCGGGTGCTATGGCGGAGAGAACCAAATTCTCCTCCTACTGCATCTATTCCGCAATCATCAGTCTTGTGATCTATCCTATCGAGGCTCACTGGATATGGGGCGGCGGCTGGCTTTCACAGCTTGGCTTTGTGGATTTTGCGGGCTCTACAGCCATTCATCTGGTGGGCGGTATTGCGGCGCTTATCGGTGCGGCAATAGAGGGTCCCCGTATCGGTAAATTCGCAAAGGACGGCAAGCCCAAGGCTATTTTGGGACACTCTATGACTTTGGGCGCATTGGGCGTGTTTATTCTTTGGTTTGGCTGGTACGGCTTTAACGGTGCTGCGGCGGGAAATACCGACTTTTTGGGTCAGATATTCCTTACGACCACCATTGCTCCCGCCATTGCTACTTGTACAACAATGCTGTTTACTTGGATCAAGAACGGCAAGCCCGATGTTTCGATGTGCTTGAACGGATCTTTGGCAGGTCTGGTGGCAATTACAGCTCCCTGCGCAGATGTGGACTGCCTTGGCGCGGCTATTATCGGTGTCGTTGCAGGACTTTTGGTATGCTTTGGCGTTTGGTTGCTGGATTATAAGCTTAAGGTAGATGACCCTGTGGGTGCAGTCCCCGTACATTGTCTGAACGGTATGTGGGGTACGATCGCGGTAGGCTTGTTTGCCACAGGCAAGGGTCAGGACGGTATTACGGGCTTGTTCTACGGCGGCGGCTTCAAACAGCTCGGTATTCAGCTTTTGGGGCTTGTTTCCGTTGCGGGCTGGGCGGCTCTTACCTGCTTTTTACTCTTCTTTGTGATCAAAAAGACTATCGGTCTGCGCGTTTCTCATCATGAGGAGGTCGTGGGCTTGGATATTACCGAACACGGTCTGATTTCCTCTTATGCGGACTTTATTCCCGCTTGCACATAGAAGGCTCTGTGGATCATGAGCGTGAGGTCAGCAATCTTGAATCCTCAAATGTTTCAATTTCCGTTGAACATAAGTCTGCCGACAAGGCTAATATTCCCGCAGGCGATGTTAAGATGACTAAGGTCGAGATAATCACCAAGCTTGAAAGATTTGAGCAGCTTAAAAATGCCCTTTACGCAATCGGTATCACGGGTATGACGGTAACAAACACTATGGGCTGCGGTATGCAGAAAGGTTCTACCGAATTCTACCGCGGAGTTCCGTTAGAACCGAGGCTGCTGCCTAAGGTCAAGGTCGAGGTGGTTGTTTGCAAGGTGCCTGTTGAGAAGGTTGTTGACGCTGCTAAGAACGCTCTTTATACGGGCAGTATCGGTGACGGAAAGATTTTCGTTTATGATGTTGAAAATGTTATGAAAGTGAGAACGGGCGAAGAGGGCTATGACGCTTTGCAGGATAACGAGTAGATTGGTTTTGATGCTTGAATTTGCGGGTGAATAAGGATTGGAATTGAGCTGCTGTGCGGTGAAACTGCCGATCTTTCGCTTGCGAAAAATCGAGGGGGGTGCATTTTATGCGTCCCCATGCTTTTGCCTTTGGTAAAAGCGCGGTTTCGCCCCTCGTATGGGCAGTTTTTCCTTAAAAGCGGGTTTCCGCTCGCATAACTGTTTTGATAGCGCAAGTTAAAAAATGCGGACTACCACTCGCACTACTTTTCCGATAGCACAAATTTCAAAGAATCATTTGAGACTGCATTTTTCTGCTTGAAAAGCCGGGCAGAAAATACAGTTTCTCCGAGTGCGGAGTTTTTGCCCAGTTTTTAAGCAAAAAACTCCGCACTCGGTTGGATAGCCAAGATTTTAAAATTTCCCGGTTTTTCGTACTGATCCCACAGTTTTAAAAGGGATTAGTACCGGAAATCTTTAAAAACTTGGCGGTTTTGAAATTCTTTTTAAATCAGTAAATTACCGCCAACTTTCCTGAGAGTATAAAATAAGGGTGTTTTTAAAAAATATTTTTTCGGAATTGTTGCAAATACTGACAAAATATGGTACAATACTATGATAGAAATACAATATAGTTGCTTTTTTATAAGGAGGCTTTATGTCCAAGAATTATAACAGCTATGAAAGCCCTTTCTGCACACGTTATGCCAGCGAGGAGATGCAGTATGTCTTTTCTGCGCAGAAGAAGTTCAGCACCTTCCGCCGTCTGTGGGTGGCTCTTGCCCGCGCGGAAATGAAGCTGGGTCTAAACGTTACTCAGGAGCAGGTGGACGAGCTTGAAAAAAATGTGGATAATATAGATTTTGCAGTTGCGGAGGCCCGTGAAAGGGAGGTAAGGCACGATGTAATGTCCCATGTGTATGCTTACGGACAGGTTTGCCCCAAGGCGGCAGGCATTATCCATTTGGGAGCTACCTCCTGTTATGTGGGGGATAATACCGATATAATCGTTATGCGTGATGCTATGAAGATAGTTCATAGAAAGCTTGTGAACGTTATCGCCAATTTGTCCGCTTTTGCTAAGAAATATAAGGCTATGCCCTGTCTTGCTTATACCCATTTGCAGCCTGCCCAGCTCACCACTGTGGGAAAGAGAGCCACTCTCTGGACAAATGAGCTGCTTATGGATCTGGAGGATCTGGAGTACCGTATGAGCAAGCTGCAGCTTTTGGGTCAGAAGGGAACAACAGGCACTCAGGCAAGCTTTGTGGAGCTGTTCAACGGCGATACTGAAAAGATAGATAAGCTGGAGAAGATGATCGCAGAGGAAATGGGCTTTGAGAAGTGCGTTCCTGTCAGCGGTCAGACCTATTCCCGTAAGATAGATACCCAGATCGTAAACGTTTTAGCCGGAATTGCCGCAAGCTGTTCCAAGTTCAGCAACGATCTGAGAATCCTGGCAAGCTTCAAGGAAATGGAGGAGCCTTTTGAGAAAAAGCAGATCGGTTCTTCCGCTATGCCTTACAAGCGCAATCCTATGAGGGCGGAGAGAATAACTTCTCTTGCGCGCTATGTTATGATAGATTCTCTCAATCCCGAATTTACAAGTGCTACTCAGTGGTTTGAAAGAACTCTTGACGACAGCGCCAATAAGAGGATCGCTGTTGCGGAGGCTTTCCTTGCTGTAGACTCTATTCTCAACATTATGATAAACATTACCGACGGTCTTGTGGTTTATGAGAAAAACATAAGAGCGAGAATTATGAGAGAGCTGCCCTTTATGGCTACCGAAAATATAATGATGCGGGCTGTGCAAATGGGCAAAAACCGTCAGGAGCTGCACGAACAGATACGAGAGTACAGCGTTACTGTAAAAGCGGAGAGCAGAGAGGATGAGCTTGTTGACATGATAGCCGCCGATCCCATGTTTATGATAACAAAGGAAGAAATAATGGCTATTCTGAAGCCCGAAAGCTTTATCGGCAGATGTCCCGAACAGGTGGACAGGTTTATTGCGGAGTGCGTGGAGCCTGTTCTCAATGCCAATAAGGATGTTCTTGGAGAAAAGGCTGAGTTGAGCGTTTGATTTGGTGTGTAATGGGCGTTTAACTTATGTTTGACAGGAGTCAAGGATTTTTTTGTGTGATTTTTTTGGAAAAATTTTCGGGAAACACATTTAAAAATTGCAAAATATATTGACTTATTGAAAAAAATTTAATATAATAGATAAGGTTGTTTTTTAAAATGCAGCGTTTTTGTAAAGCTCTGCGGAGGGACGAGCTCTTGCAGATCCTTTAGAAAGGGCGGCTGCAAGCCGAAAAATACGCTTTTTACAGAGCCGCAGGGCGAAAAGTGTGTTTTTGGTGTGGTTTATGTTAAAAGTGCTTTTTGCGGATATGAACCGCAAATTGTTCCAAAAAATAAGAAACGGAGTGAAAAGTGATTTGAAGAGAGTAAAAAAGCCCGTTTTCTTTGTAGTGACAGGCATAATCATCGCTTTTGCCATTTTGGCGACTATGGGTATTCATACCTTTTACGGCGATATTACCACTACTTGGATACGCGGATTGACCGATATCCGCTGGGGTATTGATATCAGAGGCGGCGTTGACGTTACTTTTGCGCCACCTGAGGGAACAGATGCTTCCAACGACGATATGGACGCGGCTCGTTCCATTATTGAGACTCGTATGCTGAACAACAATATTACCGACTACGACATCTATGTTGACTATTCGGCGCATCAGATAATCGTTCGTTTCCCCTGGCAGTCCGAGGACACCGACTTCGACCCCGAAGCGGCTGTTAAGGAGCTGGGTGAAACTGCCATGCTGTCTTTCCGTGAAGGCAGATCCTCGGAGATCGAGGAGGGCAAGACCTATGAGGATCTTCCCCTGGTGCTCAACGGTAATGATGTAAAGAAGGCAACTGCCTATTACAACACACAAAATAAGGATTATGAGATCTCCCTTGAACTTGAGGACAGCGGTGTCGAGGCGTTCAGCAATGCCACCAAGAAGCTGGCGGGAACAGGATATATCTCTATCTGGATGGACGATAACCTGATAACTGAGCCTAAGGTAAGCGTTCATATCGCTGACGGTTCCGCTACCATAAGCGGCAGCTATACTGCGGAATCCGCTAAGGCTATGGCTGACAAGATCAATGGCGGTGCACTGCCCTTTAAGCTTGAGACCTCCAATTTCAGCACTATAAGCCCTACCTTGGGTGAGGGTGCAAGAGACGCAATGGCTGTTGCGGGACTTATCGGCTTTGCATTTATCGTTATCTTTATGATAATCAAGTATCGTTTGCCCGGCTTTGTGGCTTCTATTGCCCTTTTGGGTCAGGCGGCAGGTACTTTTGCGGCAATTACAGGATTCTTCTCCTTTAATGAGAGCTTTACGCTGACTATTCCCGGTATTGCGGGTATTATCCTGGCTCTCGGTATGGGGGTTGACGCCAACGTTATCACCGCTGAGCGTATCAGAGAAGAAATTTATGCGGGCAAATCCGTCAACGGCGCTATCAGAACAGGTTATAAGCGCGCTTTTGCGGCTATCTTTGACGGAAATATCACCATGGTAATTATCGCTATGATACTTATGGGCGCGTTCGGTACCAGCGACAGCTTCTGCGGCGTTCTGTTCAGCCCCATATTTACATGGTTCGGAGCATCTACGGAAGGTACAATTTACTCATTCGGCTACACTTTGGCTGTGGGCGTTGTGCTGAACTTCCTGTTCGGTATTCTGCTTTCAAGACTTATGACTATGTCTTTGTCGGAATTCAAGATGTTCAGAAAACCCGCTCTTTACGGAGGTGCTAACAATGAAAAGTAATAAAGTTTTAGACATCTACGGAAAGAGAAAAGTGTTCTTTATTATACCCATAGTTATAGCAGTGGCTGCTCTTATTGTGGCTCTTGTGTTCGGGCTTGAAGTTGCTATCGAGTTCAAGGGCGGTACTCTTATGAATTACAGTTATACAGGCGACATCGATACCGACGCTCTTAAAACTGCGGCTGAAGGTCTTGGTCATGGCTCTGTTGCTGTTAGTACGGGTTCTTCTCTTAGCACATCTACTAATACAGTTACTGTTTCTTTTGCATCTAACAGCGGTCTTACTGCTGATGTTCTGAAAGAGATCTCCGATAAACTGGAGGATCAGTTTAAGGATAACGAGCTTGTGAGCCTCAACAGCCAGGACGTTAAGCCTTCTTCGGGTTTGAAGTTCTTTGTAAAGTGCCTTGTGGCTGTGCTTTTCTCCTTTGTGCTGCTGGTGGTTTATATCGCTTTCAGATTTAAAAAGATCGGCGGTCTTTCGGCTGGCGTGTTTGCTTTGGTTGCATTGATACACGATATTATCATAGTATTTGCTTCCTTTATTTTCTTCCGCTTGCCTATTGACGCTAACTTTATGGCAGTTATTCTGACTATTTTGGGTTACTCTATCAACAACACTATCGTAACCTATGACCGTATTCGTGAGAACAGAACTCTTTACGGAAAGAAAATGGGTCTTGTTGAGCTGATGAACACCAGTGTTACTCAGACTATGACCCGTTCCATTAACACTACGATCACCACTGCGTTTGCGGCTCTTGCGATCTGCATCGTAGCTTGGATCAGCGGAGTTAACTCCATTATCAGCTTTGCGTTCCCGCTTCTGATAGGACTTGTTGCCGGTTTCTATTCGTCGGTATTTATGTCGGGTTCTATGTGGGTTATGTGGCGCTTGTACAGAGATAAGGCTGCGCCTGTAAAGAAATAAGAATTTTCAGAGCCCGACTGAGTTTGGTTGGGTTCTGTTTGTTTATAAGGATTTTATTGGGTTGGTATTTGTTTTCTTTGAATTGATACTGTACTTTGTGATTTGAATTTTTGAATATGCTTGAAATTGCTTTGATCGCATTGGAAAGGTGGTGTGAACGAATGAGGGTCGGCGCTTCAACAGCTTGTTTTTATCCTTTGGAAACCGAAAAGTCTCTTTTGAGACTGGCAGAGAATGGGATAACCAATGCTGAGATATTCTTTAATGCCGATTGTGAGTTGTCCGGGAGTATATTAGATGAGATAAAAGACATTGTGTATAATTATAAGATGACAATTCTTTCCGTTCACCCCTTTACAAGCGCTGTGGAGACTATGTCGCTGTTCGGCGATTATCCCAGGCGGTTTGACGCTATGATAGATACCTATAAGAGATATTTTGAGGTAATGAATCATTTCGGGGCAAAGGTTTTCGTTTTGCACGGCGCGCTGAAAAGTGCGGTTGTGGAGGACGAGGTCTATTTTGAGAGGTATCTTAAATTATTCGAAGAAGGCAAAAAGTTTGGCGTGACGGTAGCACAGGAAAATGTAAGCTACTGCAAAAGCGGCAGCAGAGAGTTTCTTTCCAAAATGAAAAAATGCCTG
>JAAVIE010000001.1 GCA_014799325.1 Oscillospiraceae bacterium | reverse complement strand
TGTCGGCACAAAGTCGGCACAATAAGGTATTAAACTACTGACGGCGAGAAGTATTGCGGTGCCTGGTGGCACCACGAACCCAAAACAAGGGTGACGATAAAACGCTGAATATCAATGATATTCGGCGTTTTTCACGTTTTAGAGGTAGCGCAGAATGCGGAATAATGATGAAATGCTGCGGTGTAAATCCAGCGTATCTTCATTTTCTGATGGAGTCCGCCCTATCACTCCACAATACTGTATTGATATTCTGCATTTTACATCATTTTGCCTTGATGGTGGATGACACTCTTTCCGAGTGAACATTAACAAGAACATTGACTGGTGGAAGATTTTTTCGGAAAAAAGTTGAGTGGCGAAAATGAGTCGCAGGTGTAAATCCGGTGTAACACCAAAACGAGCGAACAATTTACACCTATACGGCGTTTATATTCTATGATTCAGTACGTTACAAGACCCTACTTTCGAGATTTACTTACACCAAGTCAGCTAACACCAACACAAGGTAAAAAGCTATGAGAAGTAAAGACTCATTCCGTGTGGCATTCTTTCTTCGGCGCAACGTTCTAAAGAACGGGGAGTCGCCTGTCTTTATGCGCATCACGGTAAACGGCCAACGCGCCGAAAACAACATTCAGAAGAGTATTCTACCGAATCTCTGGAGCCAAGCGAAGGAACGTGCCTCCGGCACGAGCCGCACTGCCGTTGACCTTAACCGCTTCATTGAAGAAGCCCGTATTAAGGTACACGCTATCGTTACCGAACTGCAACAGGAGAACGAACCGGTTACGGCTACTGTCGTTCAGCAGCGTTTCTATGGCATCAATCCCAAAAAGAAAAAAGAGAAAACAATCCTTGAAGTTATACAGGCTCATAATGACGAGGCTGAAAAACTCATAGGAAAAGATTATACCAAGACTACCGTATATCGCTACAAGTCGATGATGCGTTATCTTGGGGAGATGATAAAAAAGGAATACAATGTTGATGACCTACCCCTATCGGAGTTTACAGGCGAGGTAATCAGAGCTTACGAGGTGTTCCTCAAAACGGAGAAAGACCTTTGTCAGAATACCCTCATCCGATATATGAAGGCTCTGAAAAAGATAACCAACCGTTGTATTGCCAACGACTGGATAAAGAAAGATCCATTTGTCGGCATCAAGTTCAAGGAGGTGCCTACTGAGCCGGACTTCCTCACAATCGAGGAACTTAACCGTATCTACGAATGTGAACCCGGATGCAAGCGTCTGGAGGTTGTCCGTGATATTTTCCTCATGTCTGCCTTTACAGGTTTGGCTTTCTCGGATGTTTCGCAACTTGCTCCAGAACATATTGTACGCGACAATGCCGGCAATCTGTGGATTCGCAAACATCGCCAGAAGACACGCCAAATCAGTAATATCCCTCTGCTGGATATTCCGGCTGCTATCCTTAAAAAATATGAGGGCAATAAAAAAGCCGCTCAAAAAGGAGTGCTGCTGCCTGTACCTGCCAATCAGGTTATGAACCGCTATCTGAAAGAGATAGCCACAATCTGCAAGATAGATAAATACTTGACAACCCATGTTGCCCGGCACACATACGCAACAGTCTGTCTATCACAGGGTGTAAGCCTGAAAAACGTATCAAAGATGCTCGGTCATGCCAGTGTCAAGATGACCGAACACTATGCCCGTGTTCTCGACACTTCAATCCTTCGTGAAATGAATGAAATCCGTGATGCTATGAATTTCAGCAATCTTGGACATCAGGCAACCGCTGAATGCTGAAAATACTATAATGTGAAGCAAACAAACCCCGCCAGTCATAACGACCGACGGGGTTTGCTTCATTTCAAGGGTGGTATGTAGTTCTCACTAAGCAGGTCTTCAATCTCATTCTCGGCATATAATATTTTTCCGCCGACAGAATAAAAACCTATATAGCCTTTGGCGCGGTAATTTGCGAGTGTTCTCTTTTCTATTCCAAGTCTTTTGGCAAGCTCGGTATCCGTTATGTATCTTACACCGTTGAACATAGGGCGCGACATATCTGCAAGGGTCCGGGAGTTTTCCTTAATGACATCTATCAGACCGAACAGAGCCTTGCGCTCCTCCAATGTCTGAAATTCAGTCCTCATATTGTATCCTTTCAAGCAGTCTGCCTATTTCTGATGCCGGATAGTAAACCTTACCGTCTATTGTTGTATAACCGATTTGACCGTCAGAACGTAATGTCTGCATAGACCTTGTATTGCGCCGCAATATCGCCTGAGCGGTTTCATTGTCAATCCATTCCATTCCGATATGATGATGCAAACGGGCTATGGAGTTTTCAAGGGTCTTTCGGCAATTATGCAAGGCTTCAACCATTGCATTATAAAGAGAACGTTCAATAGTAATGTATTCCGAACTCAAATCAATAGTATTAAATAGCGTGCTTCACAGCAGGCATTATTTATAAATGGCGGTGGCGTGTTTGCCACCGCCATTAAGATGCTGACTGCGTTGGTCAGCGGATTGTGGATCACACCGCAACGCGGTATGTGTCCGTATCAGGAACCTTGACAAGGGTCGGCTGATAGTTGGCGTCCAGAGCCAGCACCGAGGAGAAACGCTTGCCTTCCTTGGTCTGAAGACCTTTTACCTCGGATGTGTGGAAATGTGTCAGGAGCTGACGAGTAAGTTCGGGGGTGAGTGTTTTTCCGAAATACGTGTCGGAGATGTGATAGTCGCATTCAGCACAACGGATGGTGTGGTTTGCGTTGTAGATGGCATGAGCACCGCATACGGGGCATACCGTTCCGGCATATTCGCCGTCTATATGCTTGCCGTCAAGCATTCCCGAAGTGAATGAGTATAACCAGTCGCTGAAATCTGCGATACATTGCTTACCAGTGCCGATGCCTACTGTAAGGCCATCGGCGTCGAACTGAAAAGCGACGAGGTTTGAGCCGGGATATAGGCGTCCGATGTTATCCATTATGTCTTCACCGGTTTCCGAAAGGAATATCATTCCCTCGCATTCCTTGACAAGATTTTTGCTGATAAGTGATGAAATCACACTACCGTAGTCATCACCTTCCGCACGGAAAGGCATTTTCGGCTCGGTTAATTCCTTTGTGAGGGCAGAAAGGATGTCAGCGAGATCGTATGTGATAGAGGGACAAGGAGCGACCTCCCGTACTACCGCCTCAATNAACGGTTCTCCGCANAGNACNGTGCCGAGAGGCNNGTTCTGCACCGNNGANGNTNACANNNTATGGTGGAAATCCACACCGTCTGTTGAGTAGGAGATTTTGCCGGTCTTTATGTCATGTTCTTTGTTNGCCGTATTCTTCCGATCACGNATGAGCTGATAAAGGCGATGTTCAGCTCTGGTCATGCTTGCAACCGGATTGGCGACGGTNGTGATAGTTGGTTTATGCNTATAGGGAGAAGTGATTACACCACGATTGAAGAGGTTACGGGCGGTGGACATCGTTCTGGCAGGGAACATCCGTAACTTGCGGAATGCCTCGATTTGAAGTGAGGTCGTTGTGAAAAGATTGGGTTGNTTGTCGCTGTCGATGTTGATTTCCATCTCAACGGGAATCACAGTCGGGATGTTGAGAGATTTGAGTGCGACTTCCGCTTCTTCTCTGGTTGCCCATGATTGTTTGCTCATCATACCCATGCCGGTACCGGGATTGAGACAGAGCTTNAATGTTGATNCCGACTTGAACGATTCGTCAATATGTTCGTCGATGGAGCGGAGNAAGTCNAGGACGATGACTTCACGNCGTGAGAGNCTGAGNTTCTGAAAGCCGATNTGATGAAGCGNATTGTTGAAATTGTAGTCAAATGCAGACTCCATAGCCATACTTACCAGACCTGTCTGTGCGAGACGGTGGAGCTGACGACCGGACTCNCGGGCGGCAAACGCNGGGGCGATGTCTGAACGACGGAGGCTTTTGAGCCACATTCTGGAGGTNTTCTGCCCCACACCATAGTGGCGGCAGATATTATAGAAGCGTGCCTGAGCATCGNCTCCACTTGCAGAGGCAAACACTATCTCTTCGGATGCAAGGATAGCTNTGCGTGCGGCTCCCTCGAAACCGCGCGGAGACTTNCTTCGGTTCTGACGNAGATTGTACGTTGANGGAATNTAGGGCAATTTGCCCAGTGTGTTGATGTCGAGTTTACGAGGTGTCAGGAAGTCTTGCGGCACTGCGATTACAGTAAGGTCGTTGCTGTTGAAGATGCCGTTGACTTTGCCGGGGGTCGCGTCGAACGCTTTAGCGATTGCTTTGGCCGAGCGGGGGTTCTCGGTAATGATAGTTATCATCGTGATGTAAAAAATATTTTTATAAGTTTGTAAATTGGCGGGGAGTCGTAGGACTCCGAGGCTACCCGCCGTTAATTAAAAATGTTTNTTTGTAATCTGATTATCAGAGTCTGGGACCTTGCGACTTCTTTTTNGGTTGTTCCTGAGACGCGGACTGGCGTTGCTGATTTTTCTGCTCAGTCTGACCCGTGTCAAGTTTGGCNGTTGCTTTCTGTGTGGCTNCTTTTGCTGCTCTCAGTTCACGGTAATAAGCTTCCTGAACCTTACGGGCGTCTGCAAAGCCGACAACTTCGCCGTTCTTCAGAATGCCNAACTTNGTTTCAGGCATCTTTTCTTCCTTGTTGAATTGGAAATAGAGTCTGTAGTCCTGACCTTCAATCTTTTTGTCGCCGACCTCGACTTCCTTGCCGGCAAGGTAATCGTTCTGCTTNTGCTCGTCAATCGGGATGTGATACCACTGTCCGAGTCTTTTGGGATTTCCCTCTGCATNGGTAAAGCTATAGACCTTTTCCTTCTTCTGGTTGGTNGTGTCNTCTTGCTCCANCTTTTTNTCTTTATCCTGAGATACNCTCTGATTNTCTTTGAGNGGAGACATGTTGATAAGNNCGGCNCCATTGCGGTCAACACGATACTGTATATCNGCNTTGAAATGACGACCATTCTTTGTGATTATTTCACGGTCGCGGAGTGTAACGCCNTTCTTGAGCTGCATAATCTCCTTCNNNCTGAGATCGATGTTACAGATTTTAGGATATACACGAGCCTCGCTAAAAGGAATACTCAGGATTTCATTGGTAAGNTTGTCAANATTTACCACACTGGGTTCTTTCTCGCCGGTCTTNGGATTGACAAGTTCTACTGTATGAGAGATTGTTCCATCTTTCAACAGTTCAGCCTTTTCTTCTTCAGTAAAGGTATAGCCATTATAGGGCTTATCTAACTGAGGTTCGNTCTTTTTGATATGNGGNGAGAGAGTGATNCTNCCATCNGGATTATGTTTGAACGAAAGACGAGCCTCCAGNTCCTGCTTTTCGCCGTCNATNGTNGTTGTAAGCTTTACCAGACNNNTTGATCTNCGGTTATAAAGCATATCTTCCAGCTGTTTCTGATCTTCGAGGTCTTTACGTGTAATCCCCCATTCNTTCTCGATACGGNCCCAATCNACTTTNTCGGGGTCNATCTTNGTGTTTTTTNTGTTCTCCTCACTCTCCTCAGNAGATTCTTTAACTTCNGATGTGGACACATCTGACTGATTGACAGATTTATCCTGAACATAGTCTTCNGTCTTTACCTTATAAGGACTGAGCATTTCNGCGTATTCATCTTCCTTTTGGATCATATCTGCCATAGCCGGTGCAATTGCTTCATATCTGTCTGCCGNGAGGCTGAAAAATCCGAANGTNGATGGATTCTTCGCTTGACGAAGAAAATTTGACATGAATGCTTCGAGNGGATTCTGNCCCTTGCTGAACTTAACGAGGTCGCTCAGCTTGGCAGTCTTTGCGTCTGCCATTTTTGGNGTGCCNTCGGACTCCTGTCCTACGACTGCGCCTACCTGTCCCGTCTCGTTATTACGGGCAATCAGCACGTTGGNTTCATCTGGATTGTTNTCCATAGAAAAATACAGGATTAAAGTTATTGATTATTTCCCTCACGGGATTTTACTCTCTCTTTACCGACAAGAAGAAAATTTCTTTCGATAAACTCATCGAAACTTTTCTGAGTCACAAACTTCANGTTGCCNATTCTCGCAGTATATATTTCAAGTAACCCGGCTTCGGCATATCGAAGGAATGTTCGNGACTTGACACGGAAAGCNTCCGTCAGGATTTCAAGCGGAATAATGGCCTCTCCTCTGAATGTGAGAGATAGTTTCGGGGCTTCCTTTTGTATGGCGATGAGAGCGTCTGCGCCAGTAAGNAAGTCGGGGTNGGTGTTCAACCGTCTGCCCCTGCTCATTTGGGTGGTGGTTTTGAGTTACACATGTTTTGTTATGATTTCGTTGTCGCCGGAAATATTCGCGGTTTCGATAATCATAACTACTCGGTTTTGGAATTAGATTAAAATTCTTGCGAAAAAAGTTGTAAGTAATTGATTTATTGGATTGTGCATTGGNTTGGCATTATTCCCTGAGGATTTGGTATGTCGGTAAATATTTCCGATTCGGTAAAAATTACCGTAATTGCAAAGGTGTAAAATGGTTCATTCAGAATGGATTTTGTTTTATCCTCACGGACTACAAAAATAGCGTATAGGCNTTTGCGATTTTCTGCTGGCTCTGGACGTGCCAATAATCCATCGTAGTTGCCTATACGCTATGCTTGAAGCATAGCATAAGATGCAACGTGAGTAGGATTATTTTGTAAATTGTCCAGATTTACAGAAATGCTCGCGTAATCTTATGTTATCCTAATATCGGTGTGCGATTAACTCTTTAATCGCTATATGTCTGATTTCAAGTGCAAAGTTAATACTTTTTTCTGAATCAGGCACTAAGTTTCTTCTCTCCTTCGGTATTAAGTCCGTATTTTTTACGTTTATTATGGAGAGTTTTTTCACACATTCCCAGCATTTCAGCTGCCTCTTTTAGGGTCTTGGTGTTTTTGAGAGCGTAAGTTATACGCGCTTCCTCATCAAGTTCCGCTATTGGTGCCACATTTGTTTTGAAATTCGTGTAGCAATCGTTGTGAAGATTATCAGCGGATATTCTACCGGTAGTAGAAACTGATGCACATTGTGTCATCGCTGTACGAAGTTCCTTCACATTACGAGGCCACTTGTATGCAGTAAGAATATTGATAGCTCCGGATGTAAGTTTACAGGGTGGCTGATTATGAGCTTTTGCAAACTCTGATAGA